>DAIOTI010000331.1:0-2171 GCA_036752105.1 Ilumatobacteraceae bacterium
CGCTCGCTCCATGCGCGAAGCGAGCACAGCGTCGTCCAATCGTGGTGTTGGTGCATCGACGTCGTCGTCGATGCATTCGAGAGTGAACACTGCAGGGTCGGTCTCATCCCACGCGAAATAGAACTCGCGGAATGACAGCACGGTGGCAGCGTCGGGTATCGGAATGTGGGGAACAGAGCCTGGCGTTCCGCCGATTTGTATCTCGAAGGTGTCGCCTTTGCCGATGCCGTGGTCAGACGCACAGTGTTGAGTGATCGTGCCCCACACGGCTTGGTGCATGAAACCTGCACGCATGGCGATGACGAATTCATCGCAACTATTCATGTGGCCACGGAAGATGTACGTGCGCGACGGGTCGATACGGGCGTGTCGGTACACGTAGTCGGCACTCGGTCCGCCCCATGGCGTGAGTAGATCGTTCTGCCGTTGGAACAATGGCCGTCGCGGGTCGGCGTGAAAGAGCTCCCAGTTCGACCAACAACTCCATTGCTTGGCAATGTGGGCCACCCCCTCGACGCGCTCTTGTTCGCTCGGTGGGTAGGGGCCAGAGTGGATCTCGTCGACGAGGTTCATCAATCGACTGAGCGCATCAGACCATGCACGTGAAGCTTGCCCCCCGACACTCATCGGGTCAACACTAGACCGATAACCTCACGGTGACTTCGAAGAACAAGTCGAGAAGGAACCCCCGATGGCCAATTCATGGTTCGAAACAGTCGCAGTGGCACAACGTCGTGCGCAGCGCCGACTTCCAAAGTCGGTGTACGGCGCGCTCATCGCCGGGTCCGAGAAGGGGCTGACGCTGCAGGACAATCAGTCGGCGTTCGACCAGTTGGGCTTTGCCCCACACGTGGCGGGTTTGCATCAGCAACGTGCAATGGATGTCACCGTCATGGGTCAGTCGTTGTCGATGCCGGTCATCATGTCGCCAACAGGCGTGCAGGCTGTGCATCCCGAAGGTGAATTGGCAATTGCGCGAGCAGCAGCTAACCGCGGAATTGCGATGGGCCTCAGCTCGTTCGCTAGCAAGTCGCTTGAAGACGTGTGCGCAGTGAATTCACAAGTGTTTTTCCAGATGTACTGGTCAGGTGGGCGCGACACGATGGTGCAGCGATTGCAGCGCGCGCAGGCCGCAGGTGCAAAGGGAATCATCCTCACGCTCGACTGGTCTTTCAGCAATGGTCGCGACTGGGGCAGCCCGTGGATTCCCGACAAGATCGACCTCAAGGCAATGGTGAAGCTCGCACCCGAAGTGTTGGTACGTCCGCGCTGGTTATGGCAGTTCGCTAAGACATTCAAGTTCCCCGACCTCAGTACTCCGAACATGGCACCTCCGGGTGAGAAGCCGCCCACGTTCTTTGGTGCGTATTACGAGTGGATGCAAAGTGCACCGCCCAGTTGGGACGACATCGCCTGGCTTCGTTCGCAGTGGAACGGCCCTTTCATGGTGAAGGGCGTGTGTCGCGTCGACGACGCCAAGCGCGTTGTCGATTGTGGTGCGAGTGCCTTGTCGGTGTCGAACCACGGCGGCAACAACTTGGACGGCACACCTGCGCCTATTCGGGCCCTGCCCGCAGTGGTCGATGCCGTCGGCAGTCAGATCGATGTCGTCATGGATGGTGGTGTTCGTCGTGGAAGTGACGTGGTGAAAGCAGTCGCGTTAGGCGCAAAGGCCGTCATGATCGGTCGCGCGTACCTCTGGGGACTCGCGGCAAATGGTCAAGCTGGCGTCGAAAATGTTCTCGACGTGCTGCGAGGGGGGATCGACTCTGCATTGCTCGGGCTCGGTAAGTCACATGTCAATGAATTGACCCGTGACGATGTGGTGGCCCCTGAGGGTTTCTATCGCACGCTCGGGCGTTGACATCATGGTTTCGTTCAGCGACACGGTGACGTTCGCACATGGTCCTGCCATGAAGAACCGCTTCATGTTGGCCCCTCTCACCAACATGCAAAGCCACGATGACGGCACGTTGTCTGACGATGAGCACCAGTTCCTCGTGAAGCGGGCAGAAGGTGGCTTTGGTCTGGTGATGACGTGTGCCTCTCATGTGCAAAAAAGAGGGCAGGGTTTCAAGGGTCAACTCGGCTGTTTCAGCGACGATCACATTCCCGGGCTCACTCGACTCGCCCGCGACATCAAGGCACACGGGTCAGTGGCCATCGTGCAA
>DAIOTI010000332.1:0-2103 GCA_036752105.1 Ilumatobacteraceae bacterium
TCGATTCCATGCGGCGCAGCGGCCTCACGCGTGGGACCGAGGTACTGACCAATTGAGTAGGACGAGAAGTGGGGGGCAAGGACGACACCGACGATGCGAGTGAAACCCTGTGCAGCGATTTCCGAGACGGACTCTTCGATGAACGGCGTCGCATGCTTCAGGCCCAAGAACACCGTGTAGGTGCCTGGTGCGATCGCGTCAAGTTCGCCTTGAAGCGCTGCCTGTTGCGCCTCGGTGAGTTGCTTCAGTGGTGACAGCCCACCGATGGCGTCGTATCGCGCGGTCAACTCGTCGAGCAAATCTGGGGTGGGGGGTCGTCCGCGGCGGATGTCGGTGTAGTACGGCAGGATTTCATTCTTAGTGCGTGGCGTGCCGTACGCCATGAGAAGCACCGCGATTCGCCTGGATGTCATGAAGCGGTCCTTTCGTGCACGAGGTTGACGACTTCAGCGAGTATCCCAGGGTCGGTGTCGGGTTGCACACCGTGCCCCAGATTGAAGATGTGACCTGCATGACCCGCGTTGTCGAGGAGAACTTGTTCGGCGCCAGCGATGGCGACATCGGCGCCAGCGAGCACGAGTGCAGGGTCGAGATTGCCTTGCACCACGGTGTTTGCGCCAAGGCGCTGGCGAGCGTGGGCGATGTTCGTTCTCCAGTCGAGCCCGATGACCTTGTTGCCCACCGAATTCATGGATTCCAGCAAATGATCACAGCCGATTCCGAAGTGGATTCCCGGAGCATGGGGGTGCGCATCGGCGATTGAAGAAAAGAGGCGAGTGCTGTGGGGGCGTACGAAGCGGTCGTAGTCGCTGCGTGACAGGGCACCAGCCCATGAGTCGAAGACTTGGAATGCTCGAGCCCCAGCAGAGAGTTGTGCAGAGATGAACACAACCGCATGTTGAGTGAGTCGTTCCATCACTTCATGCCACAGAACTTCGTCGGTGTGCATGAGTGCCTTCGTGTGTTGGTACGTACGGCTCGGGCGACCTTCAATGAGGTACGACGCGACAGTGAACGGTGCACCAGCGAATGCGAGAAGAGGTACCGGCAACTCTTTCACGAGCAGCTCGACAGTGCGTGCGACATACTCGATGTCTGACTCTTCAAGTTCGCGTAACCGAATGAGATCTGTTCGTGACCGAAGTGGTCGCTCAGCGACTGGACCTGTTCCGGGAGCCACATCGATGCCGAACCCGACGGCATGCGGTGGCACGACGATGTCGCTGTACAAGACCGCTGCATCGACTCCGTAGCGACGAACCGGCTGAAGAGTGATCTCAGCGGCAAGGTCGGGTTTCTTGATGGCGTCGAGAATGCTTCCGTCACCGCGAATGGCGCGGTACTCGGGCAAACTGCGACCGGCTTGCCGCATGAACCACACGGGCGTGTGCACACTTTTCTGGCCACTGGCGGCGGCAAGGAATGACTGGTTCATGACGTGATCTCGAATGCAGTCACTTGCGACGAACTCGACCACGAAGTGCCGTGAAGGCAAGCGTGAAGGACACCGCCGCCACGATGCCTGATGCCAGAAAAGCCTGCAGTATCGCGGTGCTGTCCCATCCTTGCAGGATGAGAGTGCGCATACCTTCGAGCAAATATGTGGTCGGGTTGAAGTTGGCTGCGACTGACAGCCAACCGGTGAGCTGATCCTTCGGCACATACGCGGTGGTGAGGAATGCAAACGGAAAGAACAACAAGAAGGCGTTGTTCACTGCCGTCGGGTTGCCCGTGCGCAGCGCGATCGCATACGGAAAACCGGTGAATGCGATTCCCCAGGATGCGCCGATCAGAATAAAGACGAACATTCCGAGGATTCCGGTTTCGAAACCGACACCGATGACGAATCCCAAGATGAGCACGGGAATGATCATCACGACGACAACCGCGAGGTCGGCGATCATGAGACCGATCAGCAAGGTGGTTCGGCTGACAGGAGTCAGGAGCAATCTGTCGAAATAACCATCTTGAACGTCGACCACCAGTGAACCGGCGCGTGAAATTCCGGTGACAGCGAAGATGACAGACACTGGTAGCTGGAACCCTTTGAAGTCGCAGCCTGGCGGCAGGTTCCCTTCGACGACGCTCTGCCAGATGCCGATG
>DAIOTI010000333.1:0-2098 GCA_036752105.1 Ilumatobacteraceae bacterium
GGATGATGACGGCAAGCGAAGTGCCTTTCGCGATGACACCCTCGACATGCAACAGCATCATCATCGCCGGCACCATCACGACGCCCCCACCGACACCGAGCAATCCGGACAAAATTCCAGTGACGAGGCCGATCACCACGAGCGCAACGGCACTTGCGAGATCGAGGGAACCACGCCCCTCTGCCCCCATCGAGATGAAAAGTCGAACTGCCGACACGAGCAGCACGATTGCAAAAGACACTGCAAGCGTGCGATGCGGAAGCACGTTCAAGAGCGCAGTGCCAGCGACCGCCCCGATGACCGCACCAACCACAAGCCACGCAGCAACAGGCCAATCAACATGGCCATGTACCCAGTAGGTCACCAGACTCGATGCCGCAATCGGCAAGACAGCCGCAAGCGAGGTTCCGTGCGATGTGCGTTGGTCCATTCGCGCCAGAAACACGAGACCCGGCACGATCAAGATGCCGCCGCCTACCCCGAAGACCCCTGACAGAAGGCCGGCCGCTACTCCGACCAACAGGGCCGGCGCGGTGGGAAGGCTGCTACTTGACGAGTTTGTGCGATTGTGCAACGGCGTTCCCCCGGGCAAAAAGATTTCAACAGGCACACCCCGAATTCGACGCATCCCTTGTCAGTGCGCCAAAACTACTCGTATCCTTCACAGTCTTACCCAGTGGGAGGGTGTCCAAACCCCCCAACATCCAATCTGCGGGGAGAAAAAATGCAGAAGAAAACCGGACGTCGCGTTGCGGCGCTCATCGTGGGTCTTGGCCTTGTGGCCGCTTCCTGTGGTGGCGATGACAGCTCGACCGACACAACTGCAGCATCGGACACGACTGCTGCAGCATCAACATCCAATGGCGAACTCGAGGGCATGAAGGGCACCACTCCGTTGGTGGAACTTTCCCAAGAGTTCAAGGACCGTCTCCTTGAGGTCGATCCTGCACTGACTGACTACTCATACGCAGCCGAGACATACGACTCGGTCACGGTGATTGCTCTTGCAGTGGAGAAGGCACAAGACGACGGCATTGCCTATGCCAATGAGATCAACGGCATCACGCGCGACGGTGAAAAGTGCACCGACTTCGCGACGTGCGTTGCGCTCATCAAAGAAGGTAAGGACGTCGACTATGACGGCGTTTCTGGACCACTCGAGTTCTCCGGTAACGGTGAGCCCCTCAAGGCTTCCTACGGCGTTCTTCAGTTCGGTGCAGACAACCGTCTCGACGACAGCCGTACCACGTACATCGAAGCAGCAGCTCCTGCCGATGCAGACGTCGCTCCGATCCCCGCTGAGGGTGACCGCAAGGGTGACGGCGTTCTGACCATCGGTTCGATCCTGCCGCAGACTGGCTCACTCGCCTTCCTCGGACCACCGGAATTCGCTGGTTTCGACCTCGCCATCAAAGACATCAATGCTGCTGGTGGCGTGCTGGGTAAGGACGTTGTGGGTATCAAGGGTGACTCTGGTGACGCCACCACTGACACTGCATCAAAGACAGTCGACGCTCAGCTTTCGCAGAACGTCGACGCCATCGTTGGTGCCGCGTCGTCTGGTGTGAGCCTCACCGTGATCGACAAGATCACGGCTGCTGGCGTCGTCCAGTTCTCGCCTGCGAACACCTCGAAGAAGCTCTCTGACTACGCCGACAAGGGTCTCTACTTCCGTAGCGCCCCATCGGACATCGTTCAGGGTGCAGTGTTGGCTGAAGTCATCAAGGGTGACGGCGCATCGAACGTGGCGATCATCGCTCGTAACGACGCATACGGCACCGGCTTGGCCGAAGACCTCGCGAAGAACCTGGAAGCAGGTGGCGCAAAGGTCGTCGTGACCAAGATCTATGACGAGAAGGCAACTGCATTCGACGCAGAAGTCGACGAGATCAAGGCCGCTGGCCCCGACGCAGTCGCAATCATCGGTTTCGATGAGTCCTCCAAGATCCTCGCCACCATGGTGGAAAAGGGTGTCGGACCGAAGACCATCAAGGTCTACGGATGTGACGGCAACATGGGCAACGCCCTTGGTGAGAACTTCGACGCAGGTAAGTGATTACCCGCTAGTCGAATCTCATTCGATCAACGGAAAGGCCCG
>DAIOTI010000334.1:0-2098 GCA_036752105.1 Ilumatobacteraceae bacterium
AAGGGCGTTCGCGACAAGTACGAGGCGCACCACCGCGTCACCATCACCGACCAAGCAATCGTCGCTGCTGCCAACTTGGCCGACCGTTACATCTCCGATCGTCACCTTCCAGACAAGGCCATCGACCTCATTGACGAAGCCGGTTCGCGTCTGCGCATCAAGCGCATGCAGACACCGCCCGACTTGAAAGAACTTGAAGTCAAGATCAAAGACGTGCAAGAAGCCAAGAAAAGGGCTGTCGAAGAGCAGCGTTTCGAAGACGCTGGTCGCTTGCGTGACCAAGAAAAGTCATTGCTCGACGAGCGCGCTGCCAAAGAGGCCGACATCAAGGCATCGGGCGTCGACTTGTTCGATGAAGTCGACGAAGAAGCAATCGCCGAAGTGTTGTCCATCTGGACCGGTATTCCGGTGTACAAGCTCACCGAAGAAGAAACGCAGAAGCTGCTCAACATGGAGACCGAGCTGCACAAGCGCATCATCGGTCAAGAAGACGCCATTCACGCGGTCAGCCAGAGCATCCGCCGCACCCGCGCCGGTCTGAAAGATCCACGCCGCCCGAGCGGTTCGTTCATCTTCCTCGGACCCACCGGCGTCGGCAAGACCGAACTTGCCAAGACCTTGGCCGAGTTCTTGTTCGGCGATGACGATGCACTCATCACGCTCGACATGAGTGAATACATGGAGAAGCACACCGTCAGCCGGCTCGTTGGCTCGCCTCCCGGATACGTCGGCTACGAAGAGGGCGGGCAGCTCACCGAAGCTGTGCGCCGCAAGCCGTTCAGCGTGGTGTTGTTCGACGAAATCGAAAAAGCACACCCCGACGTGTTCAACACGCTGCTGCAGATTCTCGAAGAGGGTCGCCTCACCGACAGTCAAGGTCGCTCTGTCGACTTCCGCAACACGGTTCTCATCATGACGTCGAACCTCGGCACCTCTGATTTGCGCAAAGCCAATGTCGGTTTCAGTAAGGCAGACGAAGCCGTGTCGTATGCACGCATGAAGGAAAAGGTGAACGACGCGCTGAAGCAGCACTTCCGTCCTGAGTTCCTGAACCGCGTCGACGAAACCATCGTGTTCCACGAACTTGCAAAGAGCGAAGTGGTGCAAATGGTCGATCTCATGATCAAGCGTCTCGCCACACAGCTTGAGAGCCAAGGACTCGGCATCGAACTCACGCAGACTGCCAAAGAGCATCTGGCCGACAAGGGTTACGACCCCACTCTCGGTGCTCGTCCGCTGCGTCGCGCCATCCAGCGCCTCGTCGAGGACGTGTTGTCAGAGAAGATTCTCTACAAGCAGTTTGCAGCTGGTGAGATCATCGTGGTCGACTGCGAAGACAACCCCGAGGAACCAGGCACACAACACTTGGTGTTCCGTGCAGTCGAAGGTTTCCAGCCGCCGAGCAGCATCGAACTTGCCGGCGACGGAGCCGGACCTGCCGAGTGACGTCGTCGTCACGCACACGTCGCATCGCCGCGGCGACAACTGTTCTTCTCGCAACACTGTTGTTGTCGTCGTGTCGTGTCGACACCAACATTGGGTTGTCCGTCAAGCCGAACGGTTCTGGTGACGTCACTGTCGAAGTGCTCGCCGACGCCGACGTCGTCACGCAAGCACCGGGCCTCGACACCGACCTGCGCCTCGACGACGTACGCAACAGCGGTTGGAAGACCGACGGGCCAGAAAAGCTCGACGACGGTGGCATGCGCCTTGTACTCACCCACCCGTTCGACAATCCGGTTGAAGCCACCGCGATTCTCAATCAGTTGAACGGCCCCAAAGGTCCGCTCAAGGCCATAGTGCTCGCGCGCACCGGCAAAGACAACGACTCCACGTGGGACTTCACCGGTCAACTCGCCATCAACGGTGGTACTGAAGCGTTCATCGATGACACCACGCTCGAGCTGATTGGTGCAGCACCGTACGCCGGCGATATTCGCCGCTCGGGGCAAGAACTTGGTCAGGCCGTCGGGGTCACCTTAAGAGTGTCATTGCCAGGAGACATCGTCTCGACGACAGCGCTTCAAGAAGAAGGCAAGTTGGTGTGGCGCATTCCCATGGACGGCTCCACCACCGAGATCGCGACACAGACCAAGGC
>DAIOTI010000335.1:0-2080 GCA_036752105.1 Ilumatobacteraceae bacterium
CTCCTGCAAAGCGGAAATCGAAATGTCAACCAGCGACTCACGAATATCCTCGAGCCGACGCAGCACATCTGCATAGACGTCTCTCATGTCCTCTCCTCAACTGGTAGACGAGTTCGACGAGAAACAGAGTAGCGTTCATTCTCGTGCCAAAGCCTGAACATCTTCATGAATGGGTCAGTTTCGACGACCCAGACGAACAACGCACGTGGTTGATCGATGCGACATTCCTTCGCTCCAATTACAAGTGCATCTATGGAGAAGGCTGCAAAGGCGTGCTCGATGATGACGCAGAAGACCTTCAACAAGGATGCTGTTCTTACGGTGCGCACTTTCTCGACGAGAAGGATTTCGCGACGGTGAAGAGAACCAGCAAGCTGCTGAAGGACCATCACTGGCAGAACAAGAAGATTGCCGACAAGAAGGGCTGGCACGTCGTAGCGAAAGATGGCAGCAAGAAGACGCGAGTAGTGAACGGTGCATGCATCTTTCATAATCAGCCCGGCTTTGCCGGCGGATCCGGATGCGCTCTTCACATTGCCGCTCTAGAGGCCGGTGATCGCCACATGGATTGGAAGCCTGATGTGTGCTGGCAGGTTCCAGTCCGCCTTGAGGAGCACACCGAAGAAGACGGACATGTCGTGTCAATGCTGCGTGAATGGAAGCGTCGCGATTGGGGCGACGGTGGCCACGAGTTTCATTGGTGGTGCACGGAAGCGCCTGAAGCTTTCGTAGGTAAAGATCCTGCCTATGTGTATTTCAAGGATGAAATCACAGAGCTCGTGGGCAAGAAGGTGTACGCACTGATTGTTCAACAACTGTCTCGAACGAGTGGTACACCAGTTCCTCACCCAGCCGTCAGACGACGAAGCAAACCGTAGGACCTCACGTAGCCTTCCGAAGGAAGGTGCTCAGCGAGGCTCGCGCTTGAAGGCTCGGCGTCGGTCTTCAAGCGCCAAATGTCGCTTTCGGATCCGAACTTTCGTCGGCGTGATCTCGACGAGTTCATCCTCCGCAATCCACTCGATGGCTGACTCCAGAGTGTGAATGATCGGCGCTGCAAGCTTCACGCCATCGTCGTGACTGTGGGTTCGAATGTTGGTCTTCTCCTTTGCCCGCACCGCGTTGACCACCATTTCTTCTCCGCGCGCACTCTCGCCGACGACCATGCCTTCGTAGATGTCGTCTCCTGGTTCCACGAACAACGTTCCGCGCAATTGAAGATTGTCAAGGGCGTACGGCGTTGCCACCCCGATGCGGTCACCGATCATCGCACCGCCCTGACGATGCGGCACTTCGCCGGCCCATGGCATCCAACCAGCGCGCGTTTGATGCAAGAGAGCCGTACCGCGGGTTGCCGTAAGCAACATCGAACGAAGCCCGATGAGTCCCCTAGAGGGTGCTTCGAAAGAAACGATTGTCCGCCCCGGATCTCCGGGGCGCATGTCAGTGATGCGCCCCTTGCGCGGTGCCAACTCTTGTGTGACGGTTCCGACATACTCATCGGGGACGTCGCACGAACCTGATTCTTTTGGTTCGTGCAATTTCCCGTCGATCGTCTGAGTGACAACTTCGGGTCGACTCACCTGAAGTTCGTATCCCTCGCGGCGCATGTTCTCGATGAGCACCGCAAGTTGCAACTCTCCGCGACCGGCAACTGTCATGATGTCCGCAGAATCTGTGTCAGACACCTTGATTGAAACGTTTCCGAGAACCTCTTTGCGGAGACGATCTCGAATGTGTCGGGAAGTCACGAACTTTCCTTCGCGGCCTGCGAACGGAGAGGTGTTGACCCCGAAACTCATCCGCAGGACTGGCTCATCGACTTCCAAACGTGGGAGCGGTTCGCTGACATCAGGGTGGGCAATGGTGTCCCCCACTTCGACATCATCGATGCCTGCAAGAACGAATAGATCTCCTGCGCCGATTTCAGGCACTTCTTCGCGACCGATGCCACGGAATACTGACAACGAGCTGATCTTGCGTCGCTGTGGAGGAGAATCCGGACCGGATTGCTTACCCCACAGGACCACCGACTCGCCTTTGCGCAAAGTCCCTGACTGAACACGCCCGATAGCCAAAC
>DAIOTI010000336.1:0-233 GCA_036752105.1 Ilumatobacteraceae bacterium
CGCTTCGACGGCATCGCACCGCCATCGAATAGTTACGAAATCGCCGCACGAATTCCTGATGCTGTCGTGTCGCTCTACGAAGGTGGGCACATGTTCACTAGTCAAGATGTGAATGCCCTTCGTGACGTCAGGGAATTCGTCGCCAGCGGTAACCGTCAGATTCGGTCCTGAGGGATTTGTTCTGAACCCTGAGCAGATAGGTTTCAATCAGTTTCTGCGGGTGTAGTTCAATG
>DAIOTI010000336.1:243-2059 GCA_036752105.1 Ilumatobacteraceae bacterium
GAACATCAGCTTCCCAAGCTGAGAATGCGGGTTCGATTCCCGTCACCCGCTCCAGTTGCCCGACCAACATTTCCAAGAAGTTGTCTGTACGGTGTCGCCGGTGAGTTCCCAGTTCAATGGTGAGTTGGTCGACGCCATGCGTCGAGGTGGTGACTCTGCCTGGGCCGACGCCTACGACATGCTTGCCGGAGACCTGCGGTCATACATCGCTCGACTCGGTGCACTCTCCCCAGACGACGTCCTCGGTGAGACCATGGTTCATCTCGTCCGCGACATCAAGAAATTCCGTGGGTCACCTGTTGAGTTTCGTCCATGGGCCTTCACGGTGGCCCGCAATCGTGTGCTCGACGATGTCAGAAGGCGGGCCCGCCGGCCGGTGGAAGTCGAACAACTCGATGACGACGACCTCTCCAACATCGATGCTCCACTTGTCGACAGCCCCGACCTGTCTCAACTCAGCAACCTTCTTGACCAGCTCACAACGGAGCAACGTGAAGTGTTGTGGCTGCGATATGCCCTCGACCTCTCGCTCGATCAAACGGCCGACATCACTGGGCAGTCCCCCGACGCCGTCGCGGCCATGTCCCACCGGGCACTCCGCCGCCTACGGGCCATGATCTGACCCCAGCCCGGGCTCTGAAAGAAATACCGGTACACCCGTCATGGCGCGGTCGCGTCGTGCGCTGTACGGGGTGTGACTGACGAATTTCCCCGTGATCCCGAATCCCCCCTCACTGAATCGCTGCGCCAATTGGGCGACCGCGAGTCGCGTCGGCCCGACGAAGTGACCCGTCGCCGCCACCTGGTGGCAATGAAGCGAGCGCGGCAGCAGCGGCAGATCATTCGTGTGGTCGCCGCAGCAGCCGCGGTTGCCTTGTTCGCCGTCGGGTTCGCAGTCACACGCTCTGACAACGACACGTCTGATGACTTCGCATCACGTAACAATGCCCCAGTCACCACGGTCACCTTGCCGACGCTTCGGCAAGCACCCGAGTTGTCAACCGTTCCGTTCGAACGCACTGAGGACTACGTCATCTTGGCCGTCGACGCCGACAAGGCATCGACGGTCGTCACCGAACTGACTGCTGCCGCTGGTGCTGCACCCGCCGTCGTCGGAAAGACCGATGACATGACCACGCTCGTGGTGCCAGCTTCGGTTGCAAAGACACTGTCAGTGAAAGACGGCGTGAAGACTTTCGAGGACTCGCCGGTGAAACTCGTCGCAGACTCATCGCAACAAAGCCCAGTGCCATCATGGGGACTCGACCGAATCGATGCAGGCAGCGTCAAGTTCGACGATTCCTACTCGTGGGTCAGCCCAGGTGCTGGTGCAGTCATCTATGTCATCGACACCGGCGTGTACTCATCACACTCAGATCTCTCTGGACGTGTGTTGTCTGGGTACACCGCAGTTGCTGATGGCAACGGAACACAAGACTGCAATGGTCACGGCACGCACGTCGCCGGTACTGCAGCTGGTCGTGTGTACGGCGTCGCCAAGTCAGCTGCTGTCGTCGCCGTTCGAGTTCTTGACTGTGCTGGTTCCGGTTACGCATCGTCTGTCGTCGCAGGTATCAACTGGGTCACAGCGAGCCACCCCGGTGGTCCTGGAATCATCAACATGAGCCTTGGTGGCGGTGCAAATGCCGCCATCGACCAAGCAGTGGCAGATGCATCCGCTGCAGGAATAACTGTCGTTGTCGCTGCCGGAAATTCCGGTGCTGACGCATGTTCATATTCACCGGCTCGAGCACCGTCGGCCATCACTGTCGGCGCCATCACCACCACCGATGCACGTGCGAGTTACTCGAACTTC
>DAIOTI010000337.1:0-2054 GCA_036752105.1 Ilumatobacteraceae bacterium
CACCGTGAGTGCGTCAGTTGCACCGAGTGCCAACCAGCCAACCGACAATGGAGGTCAAGGCGGGGAAGGCGACGCACCTTCAGAGCAGCCGAGCGGTGACAACACGAGTGCTTCACCGAGCAGTAATGCTTTAGCAGAGCTTCGCAACTTCAAGGTGGGGGTGGATGTATCGACTGGAACTTGGCACATGTCGTTCGATTACTCAGATGACGAGTTCGCCAAGGTGGACGAGTTGAACGTCGGGGTTTACGACGGCGAGACTCTCATCAAAAAGTTCGTCCTTCCAAAATCAGTCTGGAATTCAGATGGAGAGACCCGCCGTTCTTTAGACATTGATGCGAGTGACCTTGAAGTTGACAAGAGATATGTCGTTCGAGCAAATGTGTATGAGATGATCGCTGTGCAGGACGGCTTTAAGATGGGTGGCAAGTCAGACGTCGCCAGTTTCGAGGTTGTTCTGAGGAGAAAAGCAGCGGCGCCGACAGGGCTCGCCATGTCTGATGATGAGGTGTTGAGCTGGCAACCAGCCCACGCGAGCACCAATAACTTTGAATTCGACCCCGCTGTGTACCCCTACCAGTATCGAGTTAGCTGGCGAGTTGCTGACAGCAATGGAGAGTTCGTAGCTATCGGTGACATCTCGGGTACGCAACGCGGTTGGGAGCCAAGAACGTTTGATCCCGATGTGGCCTATGAGTTTGTCGTCCATGAGGCGCTCTACGGTGCCGATGGGAATGTCGTGTCAATGTCAGAGCCTTCGTCATCTTTGATAACAACACCCATCGCTGCGGCAGAAGCAGAGGAAGTGCGTGCGGCCGAGATTGCAGCACTAGAGGCCTCTCGAGCAGCAGCAGTGGAATGCTTGAAAGTGGCTCCACGACTCGAACTGGTGTTGATCGATCCGACTCAAAGGACGGTGGAAGAGACGGCTCCGGTCAACTCAGACGACCGCGTGCGGTTCTCTGTCATACATCCGTGTATCAATGATTCTGTTGCGCAACTGTTCTTCACGGTCGAAGAGATCAACCCCACTACTCGTGTTTCACTGTGGCGTCGTTCCACTGACTTCGAAACCACGGGTCCGGTCTACATCGAAAGTCCCGGACGACGTCTGAGTCCTGGAACCCACACGGTCATCGCATCTGCAAGATGGTTCAAGCAGGATCCCGATCGAACCGGTGAAGCGGCACTTGTGTCGGAGACGATTGAGTGGACGTTCGAAGTGAACAGGGGCACCGAAAACGTCGGCAATCTTTGCCAACCTTCGGATGTGACTCTTGAGAATCGAGTCGTGACCGTCAACTGTGACGGATTAGAACATGTGCGAGTGACCAACACTGACTATCGGTCGCGACGACGTGATGTCTCGAGCGATGGTCGAACTGTGACTCTTCCGGCGCTCTCAGACGGATGGCACAGGTTTGGTCTCAGTATTCGCCAAGAGTATTACGGATCGTCTCGTTTTGATTTCATGGTGTGTATTCAGAATTGCGGTGCAAGCCGTCTTGAGAATGAATTCACTCTGACCCTCGACAATGACACCGCGAAGGTGTCGGTCAAACAGAACAGCTGCAGCGGTGATCCTCGCGCGCGAATTGCGGAATACGTCAAGATCTCTGACTATTTGTACTACTCGCATAATTCTGCATTCCGAATCGGGGCCCCGTGGCTCGATGAGCAAACGCCGTTGGAATTGAAGCTGCAGCCCTTCACTTCGGCGCTCAGGGCTGAACGTCGTGACTACTGCTTGGATGAGAGAGCAACTGTGTACAGCTTTCAAATACTGAACCGCGTCGCTGCACCCGTTCCAGCGTTGGAAGAGATTGTGGTTCCGCCGTTCACGGAAGTGCTTCTCGAACCCGATGAAGTCGTGTCTTCAGAGCAGACCACAATTGCAGTACCGAATCGTGTGGAGAACGTGACGATTCCGAGTGAGGTCGTCGCGGCGCTTTCACCTGCAGGTGGCACCGTGACAGTGTCCATCGACAAGGCTGAACCCGAAATTCTCGAAGTCGACAACGACATCTCACTTGCGTTGCCACCCACCGCAAAAG
>DAIOTI010000338.1:0-2052 GCA_036752105.1 Ilumatobacteraceae bacterium
GCAACACAGGGGTGAACGACACCTCTTGGCCGTCGGCAGCCCCGAGGAGCTCGACCTTGACCTGCTGGCCCTGGGAGACCTTCTCTTGCTTGCCACCTGATGCGATCACTGCGTACATAGCGAAGACTTACCCTACCTTGACCCTCGGCCGGACACACACCCCACTGGGCGCACAGATTCAGTGTCCATGTCGATGAATCAGTCGAGAAGACCGAAGTCGACCCTCACGCCGCGGCCTTCACAGTCCGGACATGGATCGGCAAATGCCGTGAGCAGTCCCTCGCCGATGCGCTTGCGGGTCATCTCGACCAAGCCCAGCTCTGAGATGTCGAACACCTGCGTGCGCGTCTTGTCACGCGACAGGGCGGCACGGAACGCCTCGACGACGCGCTTGCGATTCTCGCGAATTTCCATGTCGATGAAGTCGATGACGATGATGCCACCGATGTCGCGCAAGCGAAGTTGACGCGCGACCTCTTCAGCGGCTTCCAGGTTGTTGCGGAAGACGGTCTCCTCCAGATTCGAAGTTCCGACATTCTTGCCGGTGTTCACGTCGATGACAGTGAGTGCTTCGGTGTGCTCGATGATGAGAGATCCGCCACTGGGCAACCACACTTTGCGGTCCAGCGCCTTGTGCAACTGCTCGTGCACATGATGATGTTCAAAGATCGACAAGCCCTCTGCTTCGGCGTCGAAGTACTCGACTCGATCGGCCAACTCTGGATTGAAGTCGGCGACGTAGGCCTTCACTTCTTCATACAGACGACGGTCGTCGATGACGACACCACGGTATTCGGCATTGAACTCTTCACGAATGACGCGTACAGCCAGTTCAGGCTCGCGGTACAACAAGGTCGGACCGTTCGCAGTCTTTGACTTCTCCTCGATCTCTTTCCACTCCTCGACGAGGCGGATCATGTCGGCACGCAGCTCATGTTCAGTGGCATGCTCGGCGGCAGTTCGCACGATGACACCGTGCTCGGCCGGCTTCACACGATCGAGTACCGAGCGGAGACGTCGGCGCTCATCTTCAGGTAGACGCTTCGAGATGCCATATGTCTTGCTGTTCGGAATGAGCACCACGAACCGACCGGGTAATGACACTTCCTGGGTCAGGCGCGCACCCTTTGCGCCGATCGGGTTCTTCGTTACCTGACACAAGATCATCTGACGTGAACGCAAGATGTGCTCGATTCGAGCGGTGGACGTGGTCTCCACATCTTCTTTGTCGAATTGGACATCACCGCGATAGAGCACGGCGTTCTTCGGTGTCGCGATGTCGACGAACGCGGCTTCCATGCCGGGCAACACGTTCTGCACACGACCGAGATAGATGTTCCCGTGAATTTGACTGATGTCATCTGCGGGCCGACTGACGTAGTGCTCGAGCAGGCTGCGCCCCTCGAGGACAGCTACTTGGGTGAGACCATCTCGCACTTGAACGCACATGAGATAGCGACCGACCGGACGTCCGTCACGGGTGCGGCCACGACGCCTCTCGATGATGTCGGCATTGATGGTTTCCGTCGAATCACCTCCGCCACCAGAACGTGACCGCGAGCGGCCGCGACCACCACGACGACGCTTCTTTTTGTTTCCCCCACCATCACCAGATGACGACTGCTGGATCGGCTGCGGCGGTGGTGCTACCGGAGCTGGCCGGGTGTCACCTATCTGGGGGCGACGTACGACCGCGGAAGCTGCGACCTTTGGGTCGGTGACCTTCCCCTCGCTCGGCACGTCAGGCATCTCGACATCGTCGACGTGACCACGACCCTCGCCAGACGTGCGCTGCCCACCCGAGGTGCTGCGATTGCGTCCCCCGCGGGATCCGCGACGACGCTTCTTGGCTGCGCCGCTGGCGCCCGCCTGGTTTCCACCGTCTCCGGTGCTCATCTCTCGACTCCTTACTGATTCCGCGCATGTCGCGCGGCCACGTCGCGCCGAAGCGCGCCATGTGAGGGCGAGGGCTGCCACGGGGGGCGCCGCCGCCACTCTGCGGCCTGTGGACAGACTACCGGTGGGCCCTACCGGAAACGGCGCATATGCACG
>DAIOTI010000339.1:0-2030 GCA_036752105.1 Ilumatobacteraceae bacterium
CTTTGAACTCTTTTACGAAGGTGATCTGTTGTGCCTTACGAGCACCAATCGTGCGAGTGCAGTAGCCCTCACTGACCAACCTGTCAATTGCATCCGAAACGTGCTTGTACTTGCCTCCGACGCCGTCGATGACTTCTTGCTTATTCAGGGTCTTGCCAGAAGTTTGGAGAAACTCTGAGACACGTTCCATGAAGTAAGTCGGTCGAAACATTTTCGGCTTGATGGATGTGTCGGCCGGCTTTTGAACAGTAATTTTCACGCCGTCGTTGGGAAGATTGGTGAGGAAGACGTCGGCTGCGATGGTGTTGGTGGACCACCAGCCGTGTCGGCATTTGCGCGAGATGAATTGGAGATGCCCGGGGGTCCATCGCGATGGTGGATCAATGATTTTTAGGAAGTATGCGGCACCGCTGATTGATGCCCGTTTACGTTGTGTGCCGATGGGAAAGTTGGTGCTTCCCGCTGACGTGGATGATTTGACGATGTGGTCAAGAAGGATTACGCAGACGCCGCGCTCGGCGAGGAACCGTGCCGTTCCGCGCATCCATGTCGCAACCTCTTCATCAGCGTTTGATGAGAACCCGTCAACACCAAGTGCCTCACCGAACGAGTCGATTATGGCAACTGTTGGTTTGCGTCCAGCGAGCGAAACTTCGAAAGTCGCTTTGGATGCACTGTCCCATTTCTCGTTTGGCTGAATGTAGATGAATTGCTTTGCAATCATCTCGTCGCTGACTCCCATTTGACGCATGCGACCGATGTGGGTGAATGGATCGTCTTCGTAGTCAATGAGAAGCGCGTCGTTCCCGAGCATCATTTGTTCGACAATTACCCAGAGACTCATCCATGATTTGCCACCACCGGAGTCGCCAAAGACAGTGTTGATTTTTCCTGGATAGAACAAGCCGAGAAGTAGACCGTCAACTTCTGAGTTGTTGACTTTTCCGATTGTTGGTCGTGGCTTTTTGTAGTTGGATTTGAGTAGATCGGTGAGGTCTATCTGTTTCCACGAGCTTCCTCGCGACTGTTGTGTTGTTTTGGGATTCATTGTTTCCTCCGTTTGTGAAAGCGCGCAGCGGGATTGCTGCACACGGAGAACCGTCCGGAGTGTTCTTGGTGCCACACACCCCGCATGTCGCGGTTCTGAGGACCTCCCATGACCTCCCCGCGGTGGTCAGGCGGCACCTTTTTGGGGCGACCGCCACTTCTTCCCCTGACCACCTCCCACCTCCCTTTAGGGAGGTGGTCAGAGGGAGGAGGTCGTAGGTGGGGGACTAAAAGAAAGTGAGGGACCAGGTGTTAGCTGGTCCCTCACGGGTGAATTGATTCGCAGATGTCTACGGTGTGGTTCGGTTTACTACCTCTCGCAGAAGGTCGATTGTCCCTCCGTTGAGCGCGGCCACTGGTTGTGTTTCGCCGGCTCGTTCTGAGAGCAGGCTAATCACCTGTCCATTTCGAGGGATGACGATCGTCTGGCGAACTTTTGCAGACTCGGTTTTCTCAGTTGTGAGGTCGACACGTTGTGAGAACATTTCGAAAGAGAGACTCAGAGCCAACGCACCTCTCGGAAGCGTCATTTCTTCAAGTTGCTCATTGATGTTGTCGTTCTTGACGGAATACACAAAGTTGATCCACGGTGTGTCCTTGAACTTGAGCGCTACGGCAGTGCCGTCCCTATCGATGGCTGCAATCAGTGGCCAGCTGCGCGAAATCTCCAGAAGAGAGATCGGACCGAGGTCAGTGGTTTCGGGAAGCAGCACGCTGAAGATGTGTCGGTTGCATTCTTTTGGATTCTTCTTGTCGGCAACCCCGAGGTACGCCTTGTGGGTGTACTCCAGAAACTCTTGAGCGTGTTGATCGGTGAATGTGTCGAGGGCCATTGGCCACTCCTTTCTTGAAGTGTCAGCGGGATTGCCGACACCTCACACCGTGAAGGCAAATGGGGAATAGCCAAAGTCAGGGAAGCGCGATCCGGCCGCGGGGAGCGTCGCCACAAGGCCGGGCGTCACGATATTTGTATGACCCGCAAC
>DAIOTI010000340.1:0-2027 GCA_036752105.1 Ilumatobacteraceae bacterium
GCCTTCGACTCATCGAGGCCTTCGTAACACTGAAGACGAATGAGGCGAGCACCTGTCATGTCGGCGATGCTCTTTGCCAGTTGGGTCTTGCCCGTTCCTGCAGGCCCCTCGACGAGTACCGGCTTGCCGAGTCGATCGGCAAGAAACGCCACTCCGGCAATTCCATCGTCGGCGAGATAGTTGACCTTGCGCAGGCCGTCACGGACGGATTGAACGGATTCAAAGCGAGGAGCCATGGGAGACGACCCTAGTTGGCACCATTGAATAGCCGTGGGTCGGGGACCTTTTCCCTACGCTTCTACCCATGTTCAAAGACACGGTGATCGTCGCCATTGGCACCGCCGTGTCTCGCCTCACCGGGCTCATGCGAGTCATCGTCCTCGGTGTCATTCTCGGCCAGACGGCCCTTGCCGATGCGTACGACGGTGCGAACAACTCACCCAATTCCATTTACGAATTGCTCGTCGGTGGCGTGCTCGCAGCGAGCCTCGTGCCGGTTTTCACCCGGCATGCGGAAGACAAGGATGACGATGCCACGAGTGCTGTCGTCACCGTGTCGCTCATCGTGCTTGCATTCGCCACCTTGCTCGCGATTGCTGCTGCCCCCCTCATTTTTCGTATCTTCTAGCTGAACCCGAGCGCCACAGTCGACGCAGACCAGTTTCGTGCCGTCGGAACGATGATGTGCCGGATCTTCCTTGTTCAGATTTTCTTCTACGGGCTCACTGCGATCGCTTCTGCACTACTGAATTCGCGACGTCGATTCTTCGCCGCGGCATGGGCACCTGCGGTGGCCAACATCGTCACCATCATGTTCCTGTTGTTGATTCCTTTCACCCGTGATGGAACTCCAGGCCTGTCCGACATCAAGGCGGATGGCGCGTTCTACTGGCTGCTCACTCTCGGTGCCACTGGTGGAATTGCGGCGATGGCCCTCGTGCTCATCCCTGCCATCAAACGTGCGAACATCAATTTGTCGTTCAAGCCGGAACTTCGCCATCCGGCCGTTCGCACGATGGCACGACTGTCATTTTGGACCTTCGGCTACGTGGTCACGAACCAGGTGTGCTTGGTGGTCATCAAAAACCTCGCGCAACCCGGAAGCGGTAACCAAGATGCGTACTCGAAGGCAATGACGTTTTTTTATCTGCCCCATGGTCTACTTGCCATCTCCATCGCCACCACCTTCGTACCCGAGCTGTCCCGTCGAGTGCGCAACAACGACAGAGACGGCTTCGCTGGTGGCATGACGGCGGGCTTCCGCTGGATCAGCTTGCTCACTTTGCCTGCGTCGCTCGGCATGATTCTTCTGGCTGAGCCGATCTTGCGCATCTTTCTTCAACACGGTCACTTCACATCAGAGGCGACGTACAACACATCGCGCGCACTCATCGGTCTCGCGGTGGGCCTGCTCGGGTTCTCGATCTATATCTTTGCGCTGCGTGGCTTCTACGCACACCACGACACCCGCACTCCGTTCCTCGTCAACTTGGTGGAGAACATCTTGAATGTGGTCTTCGCCGTGTGGCTCGTCGACCGCCACGGCGTACTGGGGCTCGGGCTCGCATTCGCGCTCGCCTACCTCATCTCATCGGTCATCGTGCTGTGGCTACTGCACGTGAAACACCGAGCCGTGAAGTGGAGAGCGCTCGCAACGCTCTTGGCGCGTTGCATAGTCGCGGTCACTGTCATGTCACTCGCTGTCAGTGGTGTCGACAGAGCTCTCAAACCCACTTCCGGATATTCAGAGTTGGCCGAGCTCTTCTTCTGCCTCGTGGTGGGATTTGTCGTCTATGTCGGGGCACTCTTTGCGCTACGAGTACCCGAAATCAGACAAGTGAGCGGCCTTCTACCGAGTCGAGGCTCAGCAACTCCCGACGCTGAAATTTCCGTCTGAGCCCACGAATTCTCGCTGGCTATTAGAACACCACGAGATCGTCACGGTGAATGACGACTGTCGAGCGTTGGCCTTCCATGTCAGACGTGCGTTTCCCCTGCATCGAACGTGCATCGAGGGCATCGACAGA
>DAIOTI010000341.1:0-2017 GCA_036752105.1 Ilumatobacteraceae bacterium
GGCTCATGGTGTGCGATCGACGTGTGCAGACGGTGCAGTGCTGCCGCTGCGGGGTGCAAGTTCGCAAGTGGTGTGCTCCAGCCACATCATCGAACATTTCGTGGATCCCACTGGTCATGTGGTGGAGATGGCGCGGATCACATCAGATGACGGTGTGGCTCTGGTCATCACCCCGAACGCTCCCGCTGATTTCGAGAACCCGTTTCATGTGCATCTCTTCACAGCCAAATCGCTTCGCGACATGCTCAGTCGTCACTTCTCAGAAGTCGAGGTGTTCGGGCTAGACGGAGACGCTGAAGTCAGGGCCGACTTTGCCGCACGTCGCAGAACCGGTGCCAGATTGCTCGCGCTCGACGTCTTCAATCTCCGCCATCGCCTTCCGCGCGGTATGTTCGTGGCGCTTCACTCCTTGGGTCGTCGTCTGGTGTATCCGTTCACTAATCGGCGTGAACATGGAAAACCAGCAATCACTGCAGATCGGTTTTCGATCGTTCGACACATTGACGATGACACCTTGGTCCTGTTCGCTGTAGCGAGAAAACCCATTCGGCGATGAGTCGCGAACGACTCTCGGGATGGGGGCGTACCGCGTGGACATCGTCCGACGTGGTCGAGGTGCGTGACGCAAGTGATGTGAAGAGGGCCATTGGTCTCGAGCATCGTCGAGGCGCGATAGCCCGTGGACTTGGTCGCGCATACGGAGCAGCAGCACAGAATGCCGGCGGAACAGTCTTGGCTTGTGCCGATGACGGAAGGGTCAACGACGTTCACCTAGATGCCGTGTCAGGCCTCCTCACCGCTCCTGCAGGACTTAGCCTCGATGCTCTCTTGCGATACAGCGTGCCACGCGGCTGGTTCATACCGGTGACGCCAGGAACGCGCTTCGTGACACTGGGGGGCGCGGTCGCATCCGATGTGCATGGAAAGAATCATCATGTGGACGGCAGTTTTGGCCAGCACGTGGAGTCCATGAAAGTCATCTTGTCGTCGGGTGAGGAAATCACATTGTCACCGAACGACAACCCGACATGGTTCTGGTCGACCATCGGTGGAATGGGTCTCACCGGAGTCGTCAGCGAAGTGACCGTTCGAATGTTGCGGGTTGAGTCTTCTCAAGTAAAGGTCGAGACCAGGCGGCTCAGCAATCTCGATGAGGTCATGGCTTCGATGTCGGATGACTCTGATGATGAATTCCGATATTCAGTCGCCTGGGTCGACATGCTTGCGTCCGGTCGCTCCTTGGGACGAGGTGTGCTCACCCGAGGAAACCATGCAACAGCCTCCGATGTGGATGGGTCGGAGCCATGTCGATATGACCCGAAGATCAGGCTCGCAGCACCGCCATGGGTGCCGAACGGATTGTTGAACAAGTTCACTGTACGAGCGTTCAATGAAGCGTGGTATCGAAAGGCGCCCGCAGATGCCCATGTCGGACTTGAATCGATCCCGGCTTTCTTCCACCCCCTCGATGGCGTGCGCAAATGGAATGCGCTCTATGGCTCGAACGGTTTTATCCAATACCAATTCATCGTTCCTCTCGAGCGGGTCGACGTCCTTCGCACCGTGATCGGGAAATTTTCCGATGCGGGAGTCGCTTCTTTTCTTGCTGTCTTGAAGCGCATGGGGAAGTCGAACGCTGCCCTGATGTCTTTTCCGACTGAGGGCTGGACTTTGACTCTCGACTTGGCCGCAGGTTCGTCTCGTCTCCCGGGTCTTCTCGAGCGCATCGACGAGTTGGTACTCGATGCGGGTGGACGTCATTATCTGGCCAAAGATGCACATGTCTCGGCGATGGCTGTCGAACGCGCATACCCCCGTCTCGCTGAATGGAAATCCATACGGAACGAGATGGATCCGCGTCGACTGTGGACCAGTGATCTGGCACGTCGGCTCAAGCTCGTGGAGGAAACATCATGAAAAATGGACTTGGAGTTCCGCAGAACATCGTGCTCTTCGGGGGCACGAGCGATATCGGATGCGAAATCGTGCGACGAATGATTCAGCCGGGCGTTGCGAA
>DAIOTI010000342.1:0-2015 GCA_036752105.1 Ilumatobacteraceae bacterium
GCTCGCGCGCGGCAACGCCATCAAGATGTTGAACCTCGACCCGGTCACGGGTCGTTGGCGCAAGCCGTAGTCAGAGAGTGCGGTGACGGGGGTGCCGCTTCCTGACCATGTCGAGGCGATAGCCAAGAAAGTCAACAACTGGGGTCGCTGGGGAAGCGACGACCAGTTGGGGACATTGAACTTCATCGACGAAGCCGCACGTCTTCGCGGCGTGAAATCTGTTCGTACCGGACGAGCATTCGCTCTCGGCCTTCCTCTTGATGAGAACGGCCCACAAATGGGATTCGTCAAGGGTCGCGACAACCCGGTGCACACGATGGTGATGATCAACGAGCCATCTCAACCCGGAAGCACCGGATGTTGGAGTGACGACGCCATCACGATGGGTGTGCAAGCTTGTACGCACTGGGATGCGCTTTCGCACGCAAGCCTCGATGGTCAGTTGTACAACGGTCATCCCGCATCGGCAATCACATCCGAAGGTGCCGCGCTCTGTGGAATCGACGTGATTCCGACGATTGTCAGCCGCGGAATCCTGCTAGATGTTGCGCGCGCTCGCGGCGTCGACCAACTTCCTGGTGGGTATGCCATCGGCCCCGAAGATCTCGATGCTGCGTTGGCACTCGCTGGTCTCACCATCGAGCCTGGCGACATCATCTTGTTGCGCACCGGACACATGAAGGTGTTCCTGAGTGGAGACAAGCTGAATTACGCCGTCACTGCCCCGGGTCCCGGCATCCATGCGGCGGAATGGATGCACCGGCACAGCGTCGCCGCACTGGCCTTGGACAATCTCATCTTCGAGGTTTTCCCCTGCGAGAGCAAAGACGCGTGGCTACCTGTGCACTTTCTTCATCTTGTACACATGGGCATGATCCAAGGTCAGAACTGGAACCTCGAAGAACTCGCTGCGGACTGTGCCAGTGACGGGCAATACGATTTCTTGTTGAACGCATCACCAGAACCCATCACCCGAGGAACCGGATCGATGGTCAATCCGGTGGCGGTCAAATAACAACGAGCAAGCGCTCACAACACGGGGGGAATCGCACATGGCGCTGAACGGAATCGATCCGTCATCCATACCCACGGTCGCGTCTCAACTACGTGCTCGCCTCGGTGACGACCGAATGGGCTACGTGCTCGATGACGAGCGTTACACCTGGCACGAAGTCGCGCTTCAATCCGCCGTACGAGGTGCGATGCTCCGCGAGCTGTTGCGCCCAGGTATTCCGCACATCGGAGTGCTTCTGGAGAACACTCCCGAGTATCTACTGCTCGCAGGCGGTGCAGCATTTGCCGGAGGAGCGATTGTCGGCATCAACCCCACCCGCCGTGGTGAGGAACTTGCAAAAGACATCAGGCACGCTGATTGTCAACTCATCATCACCGACAACCAGAGCAGACATCTGCTGGAGGGTCTCGACCTCGGAGCAGTACACACCACCTTGTATGTGGACTCTGATGAATATCGCACACTCCTCTCGAGGCACGCTGACACACCAGTGCAGGCTCCCGAGAGTGACCCGAGCCCGGCAGCACCGTTGTTCTTGTTGTTCACCAGCGGAAGCACGAGTGCACCGAAGCTGGTGGTGTGCAGCACGGCACGAATGGCGATCTCTGGCATTCGTGCGTCAGAGATCACTGGCGTCTCTCGCGACGACATTTGCTATTCGCCCATGCCCCTTTTCCATGGCAATGCGCTGATGGCGCTCTGGTCATCGGCGCTTCACTTCGGCGCCCCGGTTGTGTTGCGTCGCAAGTTTTCCGCATCGAAGTTCCTCGATGATGTTCGCGAGCACAATGCGACCTTCTTCACCTATGTCGGTCGCACCATCGCCTACATCCTTGCTCAACCCGAGACGCAAGCTGACTCGAAGAACAACTTGCGTGCCGGCTTCGGAACAGAAGCAAGCATTCTCGACCGCAAGCTGTTCGAAGAGCGGTTCAAATGCAAACTCATCGAGAGCTACGGAAGTAGCGAGAACGGTGTCATCATCGGCTTGACTCCGGAT
>DAIOTI010000343.1:0-2015 GCA_036752105.1 Ilumatobacteraceae bacterium
GATGTAGCAGTCGACGTCAGCTGCAGTGAGATGTTCGAAGTCACATGCAGACTCGGCCATCCACGCGCTGAAATGTGCGAGATCTCGACGGTACGCAGACAACGTGTTCGTTGCGCGGCCGCGCTCGACCCGCATCCACACCAAGAAGGCCTCCATCTCCTCAGAAAGCCCGGTCTCCCGCTTCACATCAGACACCTACACACGGCCGTCACGAAGAGCTTTTTCTGCAAGCAGGAGACCGACGCACGTCTTTGAGTCCGAGAGTCGCCCACGGACCACCTCTTCGACGGCTTCGCTGAGGGCCAGATAGCTAATTGTCATGTGATCTTCTTCAGGACCATGTGGGTCGGTTGGAACCGCGGCCAGGCCGCGAGCGAGAAAGATCTCGACGGTGGAATTCGTGACTCCTGGAGCAGAGGCGATGCGACCGAGCCATTGCCACTCCGACGCCTCAAGCCCAGCCTCTTCAGCCAATTCGCGCTTGGCAGTCACCAATGGCTCTTCTCCTGGAATGTCCCGCAGACCGGCAGGGATCTCTGTGAGAACATCCCCCATTGCCGCACGATATTGAGTCACAAGAACGACCTTCTGGTCGTCAGTGATCGCCACCACCCCGACCGCACCCGGTGAATCGACGAATGTGCGATGAAATCGTTCACCAGATGGTGCCTCGATGACCGCATGGACAAGGGAGTACATCGCCCAGGGATGAATCACATCAGCCGAGATGCGGGTGAATTGTTGCATCACACGCCTGCCACGAAGTGAAGGCTCGACGTACTTATTCGCCGACCGCACTCGCGGTTTTCGAACGCGCCTCGCGATATGCCAAGGAAGCCCCGATGAGCTCGCGGAACAGTGGATGTGGGCGATCTGGGCGACTCTTGAACTCAGGATGCGCCTGTGTTCCGACCCAGAACGGATGATCAGTGACTTCGATGAACTCCACGAGCCGCTTATCCGGAGATGTTCCGCTACACACGAAGCCAGCTGACTCGAATCGAGAACGGAAGTTGTAATTGAATTCGTAACGATGGCGGTGTCGCTCACTGACGACATTGTCGCCGTATGCCTCTGCCACCCTGGTGCCGGGTTGAAGCACTGCGTAGTAGGCACCGAGACGCATGGTGCCACCTTTGTTCGTGACGTCACGCTGGTCCACCATCAAGTCGATGACCGGATTCTTCGATGCTGGATCGAATTCCGTGCTGTTCGCATCGGCAAGCCCGAGCACGTGTCGAGCGAATTCGATGGTCATCACCTGCATACCGAGGCACAACCCGAGACATGGAATCCTGTTCTCTCGTGCGTGAGCAGCTGCGGCGATCTTTCCTTCAATGCCGCGCGGGCCGAAACCACCCGGGATCACCATGCCGTCGAGGTGCTCGAGACGTCCCGAGGCAAGCAACCCTTCGACATCTTCTGCCTGGATCCAATCAATTTCGATCTTCGCCCCGTGATGGAAGCCAGCATGCTTCAGGCTTTCGACCACCGACAGGTATGCATCTTGCAACTCGACATATTTTCCGATGAGCCCGATTCGAACAGGACGCACTGCTGCTTCCACTTGGCCGACCAAGGTCTCCCACGACGACAGGTCGATGTCGGTGTCGAGCTGGAGAGTGCGGCACACATGAGTGTCGAGACCCTCTTCGTGCAAAATGAGTGGAAGTTCGTAGATGTTGCGTGCATCAGCCGCATTGATGACAGCCCGCTCTTCGACGTCACACATGTTGGAAATCTTGCGCTTCAAGTTCTGAGACAGGGGCTCTTCGCTCCGGCAAACGATCACGTCTGGAGTAATACCGCGTCCGCGCAACTCGCTCACACTGTGCTGGGTCGGTTTGGTCTTCTGCTCGCCGCTCGGACCGATGAATGGCACCAAGGTGACATGGATGTAACAGACATTGTCCCGCCCGACTTCGTTTCGGAACTGTCGAATGGCCTCGAGAAACGGCAGGATCTCGATGTCTCCGACAGTGCCGCCGACTTCCGTGATCACCACATCAACGTCG
>DAIOTI010000344.1:0-2008 GCA_036752105.1 Ilumatobacteraceae bacterium
TCGACCAGCTGATGATTTCTGATCGCACCCCACGGGAGCTGTCAAAGATGTGTTGTCTCTCGTCGAACCTTCTCGCACATCATTTGGATGTCCTTGAGGGCGCAAAGCTCATCCGGCGACGACAGTCATCGGGTGACCGCCGCAATCGATACGTTGCGCTCGAGCCCAGATGCTTCGAAGGTCTACTTCCGGCGACAACGGTCGTGCATGACGATCCTGCACGGCTATCTCGTGCGCTATTTGTGTGTCGTCGCAACTCTGCACGTAGTCAACTCGCAGCAGCGTTGTGGAACTCTCGCGGGATTGGATCTGCTGAATCGGCAGGAACGCACCCGGCAGAGGTGATTCACCCGAACACAATCGAGGCTGCGAAGCGAGCAAACCTTCGACTTCCACTAGTTAAACCGCGACACATCGACGATGTGACGGAAACGCCAGACATCGTCGTGACGGTCTGTGACGAAGCTCGTGAAGAAATTGAGGTCGGCGAGAACTGGCTGCATTGGTCACTTCCCGATCCGGTGCAGTCACGGTCGGTGCGAGCCTTTGAGCGCACCATCGAAGAATTGAATATTCGCATCAACAGTTTGCGAATGACTTTGTCTCAGACATTTCAAGAGGAAAAGGTGAAGTGATGACAGTAAAGGTCGGAATCAACGGCTTTGGACGCATTGGCCGGTTGGCGGCCCGGGCGCTTGAGCAGCATTCCAAGGTCGAGTTGGTGCATATCAATGAAACGAAGGGTGGCCCTGAAGTCGCGGCGCATCTCTTGGAATTCGACACTGTTCACGGCAGGTTCGACGGCAAAGTCAAATCAAAGAACAATCACTTGAATATCAACGGCCGAAAGGTGACATTCACGTCGTACGACAAGCCGGAGAACATACCGTGGATCGACCTCGGAGTCGACATCGTCATCGAATCATCAGGAAAGTTCAAGACCGACGTCGACCTGAGGCCCCATCTCGCGCGCGGTGCTCGATCCGTGGTGGTTGCATGTCCTGTGAAGAGCGAAGGAGTCCTCAATGTAGTGATGGGCTGTAATGACCATCTTTACGATCCGAAGCAACATCGAATAGTCACCGCAGCCTCGTGCACGACGAATTGTCTGGCTCCTGTGGTGAAAGTTCTCCATGAGTCCGTCGGAATCAAACGCGGTGCAATCACCACAGTGCACGATGTCACGAACACCCAAGTCATCGTCGACGCACCACACAAGGATCTTCGTCGGGCAAGGTCAGCTCTCAATTCACTCATTCCCACGTCCACTGGTTCGGCCACAGCAATCACCATGATTTATCCGGAACTTCGCGGGAAACTGAATGGAATTGCCGTGAGAGTTCCGTTGCTCAACGCGTCATTGACTGACTGTGTCTTCACGGTGGGTCAGAAGGTCACGGTCGACGAGATAAACGAACTCTTTCGAGAGGCGGCTCGGGGTCCACTACGGGGCATTCTCGGATTCGAAGAACGCCCCCTGGTCTCGGCAGATTTCACCAATGACACTCGGTCGGGAATCGTCGACGGCCCGTCGACGATGGGGATTGACCGCAACATGGTGAAAGTCCTCGTCTGGTACGACAACGAGATGGGGTATGCGCACCGTCTGGTCGAACTCACAAGCAAAGTTGCGGCGTCGTTGCGGTGAGGGTCTCATGAAACTGCGCAATTACGCCCTCGTCACGGGCGGGTACTGGGTGTTCACCCTCACGGACGGTGCGCTACGCATGCTCGTGCTTCTCCATTTCAATGAACTTGGTTACTCGGCTGTCGCCATCGCGTTTCTCTTCTTGGCATATGAATTCATGGGAATTCTCACCAACTTGCTGGGTGGTTGGGTAGGTGCTCGTCGGGGACTCAACCAGACACTCGTCGGTGGGCTGATATTGCAAGTGCTCGCACTATCGGCGCTGACGTTCGAACAAGCAGATTGGAAACAATGGGTCTCGGTCACCTTTGTGATGGGTCTTCAGGCCGTCGCTGGTGTGGCGAAGGATCTCACCAAGAT
>DAIOTI010000345.1:0-2005 GCA_036752105.1 Ilumatobacteraceae bacterium
GTCACTACCTCGTCCTGGCGAAGTTATGTCGTTCAGTCGTCACCACTAAATATCGAATGCGTCACCTCGATAGATCCGCTCCAGGACTGCACATCTCGTGAAACTCCGATTCCGAACGGGTGGGCGGCGACCAGTTTTGACGATTCCTCCTGGACCGCGGCGAGTGAATTCAGCGCCGTCGATGTCGATCCAAAAGACGGGTTCAACGACATCACTTGGGACTCCGCGAGCAGGTTCATCTGGGGTGCCGACTTGAAAATCGACAATGTGGTTCTACTTCGTCTCGGTCGTGTGTCCTCGCCGTAGGGGAATTGGCAGGAGCCACCCCATTCTGCCCCCGCCACTATTGGACCAGTCGCAGAACTAGCGTCGTCTCCGTGACATTGCTCGAAGTTCTCGGCGTCATCGCCTTCGCATTGTCGGGTGGTGCGGTCGCAGTCCGATCCGGAATGGATTGGCTCGGGGTCATCGTTCTGGCAATCGTCAGTTCAGTCGGCGGTGGAACCCTGCGCGACATCTTGCTCGGCGACACTCCCGTGTGGTGGGTGAACGAATCATGGCCGATCGCTCTTGCAGTGGCTGTCGCAGTCGTGGTCATCGCTGTCGGTCATCGTGTGCCACACGTGTCGCTCGATTCACCGCGTGCAGTTCTCATCGCAGACGCAGGAGGACTTGCCGCTTTCTCTGTCAGTGGTGCATTGGCGGCGCACGCTGCTGGCGTTCCGGCATGGAGCGCTGTGGTGTTCGGTGTGATGACAGGTGCTGGTGGTGGTGTCATTCGGGACTTGCTCGCGATGCGCCGGCCCCTCATCTTCGGTGGGCAGATCTACGCGATTGCAGCGCTGGCGGGTTCGGCGACGACCGTGTTGCTCGCCGAGATTGAAAGTCCTGTCGAAGTCACGCGGTGGGTCGGCGTCGCGGTCACGTTCGCGATGCGGCTGGTCGCTATGAAGGTGAATTGGCAACTGCCGTCTTTCGACGACGTTTCCGACGACGAATAGCTATGTGGCTGCCGAAGGTCCTGTCACTTCAGATGTCGGACATCGGAAGACGCCAGTAAGTCGTCGAAAGCGTTTCCTGCTCCGATGATGTCGTGAGCAAGTGGTTGCCCGAACCCTAGGTACAACGTGCGTCGCCCCTCACCGGTGGTGGTGGGCGGCGGTGCTGCGTGCATGACGTGTGGAACGTGGATGGTTACATCGCCCGGCTCTGTGCTGACCGTCACGACAGGCCAGGTGTCGACATCGACTGATGCTCGGCGTACCGATGAGAAGTGTGAACCGGCGAGCACCTTGAAGGCTCCAAGCTCGGGGTTGGAAGCAGTGAGTTGAATGCCGATGTGCAGTCCAGGACACAACAGGGTGTGCCCTCCGAGGCCGCAGTCAATGTGCCATGTCAAGTCGGTGAGTCCTGCACGAGCACCAGGCCGCTTCAACACTGCGAAGTGTCCGTTCATACGATCAGAGTGTGCGACCAGATCGGGAAAGCAGGCTTTCAAGAGGCGAGTGACTCGCTCGTCGTGCTCAACCCAGCCGATATCCGGTGCGCGAAGAGTCGCGTAATGGATTTGGCATGGAACGTCGGTGCCGTCGGGGGTTGTGGTCCACCACGTGTTCGGGCTGTCATCTGTCGCTCTGAGTTCGAGTTCCCTGATTGCGGCATTCATCTCGTCTATCTCGTTCGCAGTGAACACTTTCTTCACCACAGCGAAACCAAACTCGGACACAAAATGACCGATGTCAGTATCCGAATCCTCGTTGAACATGAATTCGCGATCTATACGCGATCTGTCGATGCATGTCGGATCAAACACCGGGCGCCCCTGGTAAATGGCACGTATTGCCGGCTCCCAATCATCGAGCATCCCGAAACTTCCACGCTCGAAGATGATTCCGCCGGTCACATGAGCGCCTGGCGCTGAACGAAGTTCGTGGAAGAAATCCGAGAATGCGCGTTCATCACGAAATCGCACGACACAGGTGGCGCTTTCCGCAGCGTCTAGAAC
>DAIOTI010000346.1:0-1996 GCA_036752105.1 Ilumatobacteraceae bacterium
CCACGAGCGTGCTCTTTCCGGCACCGCTCGAGCCAATGATTCCGACTGCTTCTCCACGCGACACCTCAACTGACACACCATCAAGTGCTTGACGATGAGCATTGGCATACCGAAAGCTCACATCACGAAGCGCAACGCTCGACCCAAGATGCATTGGACTGACAGCCGCAGACTCATCAGGCCGTGGAAGTTGCAAGTCGTGATACACCGTGCGAATGAATGCTCGGTTGTAACCAATCGTCTGGATACTTGCGATCACTCGACCGATAGACGGCATCACGCGAAATGCAGTTGCAGCGAACAGTCCAAGCGTCGGGAGAATCCCCGAGAGTTCAGTTCCTGACGACACCATCACGATGACCAAGACGGCAAGTCCCACGACGGCGACGGCTTCGAAGAACAATCGCGGGAGCGCTTGCAGCATGACGTATCGCCGATCGACGTCGAGACTCACCTTCAGATGTTCGTAGTGGTCGTCCAAGAACTTCGCCTCGCGACCAAGAATCTTGATGTCCTTCGCGCCGTTCAGACCTTGTTGGAGGTGTTGCAGAACTTTCCCCGCATGGAACTTCCGAGCAGAACCCCAGGCCGAAATCCTTGCTCGAGTAACTCTCTGGAAGATGACTGCAGTTCCACCGAAGAGCACGAGAACACACATTGTCCCGATCGGCTCAACGATGAGGAGTAACACGAAGAGGCCGAGTGCAACCAATCCATCCGTCAGAAGAACGAGGAATGGATCCAGCCCACCGCCAATTATCGATCGAGCGTTTTCGACGTTTCGAATCAACGTCGCCGAATTTCGCTCGAGATGATAGGAGTACGGCTGACTGAGGTACGTCTCGAATGCCTCTTGCGACAATCTGCCGGAGGTCGCATAGATGAACCGACGTTGAACATGGGCGCTGAAGTACAGAAATGCGCTCTTGATGACATAGACAACAGCGAGTCCAACCATCGCAATCACGAGCACCCGTTCCGTCGACATACCTTCGAGGTAAGAGCCGACGAGTGGAATATCAGCTTGATATCCATCCTGAGAAAGCAGTCCGATGAACGGAATGATCAAGCCAAGACTGAACGTCTCAAGCACCATTCCAATCAGGATCAAGCCCCAGATGACGACGAGGCGCTTCTTTTCACTGGTCGTCAGTGTCCGCCACACGATTCGTGGCGTCGAGTCCTGATGAACGGGTTCATCGACCATGCAGTAGCGGCGACCGGATTCGAACCGGTGACCTTCCGATTATGAGCCGGATGCTCTCACCAACTGAGCTACGCCGCCAGGTACTGCGAGCCCTCTGTGGGAATCGAACCCACCACCTCTTCCTTACCATGGAAGTGCTCTACCGAATGAGCTAAGAGGGCGAAATCTGTGGCCGAGGCCCAGAAACCTCAACCAGCATATCGGTCGATCGACACATCGCTAGTTGAGAAACCACTGGGCGTTGTCTGCCAAAAACACGGGATTCATCATTGCGGTGGGTTCACCGAAGATCGCATGTCCGCGATCACCAAGACCTTCCTTGAGAAGCGTTCTCGCGCGCTCAGAGTCTGCAACATATTGGTCAGGCATCTGAAGTCCCGTCTTCACAATCTCCGAGAACGCAAGTGCCATTTTCGCGATTTGTGAAGGCGTCGACCGCTCGATGGAGATGCCATGTCGAATGAAATCATCCGGGTCCTCAAGCCAGAACACCTCATGGTTGACGATCTGCCTCAGCGACAACCGACTTCCATTGACCATGATTGTCGCGGGGTTCCACCATGCAATCTTCGTGCCAAAGAAGAACTGGCTGAACCGAACCACGTCGACGTAGAACACAGGACGGCGAAATGCGAGACATACCGCGTCGGGACCAGTCTGGGTCGAGATGCCAAAAGTACAAGTTCCCGCAATGTAGACATCGAGGAACTCGCTCCTCAGCGGTGACTTCGCGTAATCCACCACGCCTGGATGGTTCAATCCAAGCCCACGCTCGGAACCAGCACCCAT
>DAIOTI010000347.1:0-1994 GCA_036752105.1 Ilumatobacteraceae bacterium
CCCCAATGGCTTTTGAGTCATCGATGAACTGTTGCTCTTCCATCGACAACGCAGCTACCCATTCGTAGTTGTCGACGGCACGTTCACGCTTGTGGAATTCGAGCAGGTCTGCCATCAGCCATCGGTGTGAGTTTTCAGCGATCGTTTCGTCGGTGAGATCCACCTCGAAGCGATGGAGATTGAGTGCGTCGATGAGCTCACCGCGACTCTCGGTATCGGGGGCAACATTTGGACTCAGCTGCGGACGAACAAGAAAGCCAAGCGTTGAATCAACTGCGATCTTTTCGACGACTTCGGAGCGGCGCTCTTCGAGCCAGGAGCGCAGGGCGATTGTGGAGAGGCAGTCGTTCATGTTGTACTTCGCGAGATCATCGAGAACTGACGTGTCGCCTGCCTCGCCGAATTCCTCAGTGCCGATGGACTGCAACCAGCGCTCATAGAAGACGATGGAGAGTCCGCCATCTGCGACGAGGTCAGTGCGGCCGAAGTTATAGAGCTGTTCGAGTTTCTTGATGGAGTAGGACTCGACGCCAATGCGCATTGACTGTGTGACGACTTTTGACAAGTCAACGAAGACGCGCTCACGCAGCAGTGCTGCAAGTTCGGTCTCGCATGCACCGTGGCGTGCCGCAAGTCGGGTGAGCGTGGTGGGTTCGTAGTGGCCGAAGTGATACACGCGCATGTTCTCGAACCCCTCCTGCTTGCGGCGGTTCGCGATGAACTCCACGAGCTCAATCAGCGCAGCGCGCTCTTCCAGGGGTGAGTGGGCCCAGATCGCCTTGTAGTCGCTGGTGCCATCAGGGTTCGTCCAGGCAAATCCGTGGAGATATTCGAGTCCCTCATCCCCGCGATACGGGTGACCCTCGATGTCGTAGAACAGGTCGCCGGGGTTTGGCTCGGGCAACAGATTGAATCCGCGCCATTCGCGCGTGGGGAGGAGAAATTCGTATCCCGGTAGTGCACTCTGGTCGGCCTCCTTGCGAGTGCGTGCGTCCAGCTGGAGCCGAGCCTGGTTCTGCAGTTTGCGCAGGGTGTCGACGTCGAGGTCATCGATGACGAGCTCGTCGGAAGAAGTAGCGAGCGCGGCGAGTGTCGGGACGCCAGCGTCGACGAGAGTCTCGCGGTGTGCGTTGGTGAGTCCGGCCACGAACGAGAGGTGGTCCATTTCGCGCCACGCGCGGCTGCAGTCCTTGTTCCAGCGACAGATGGTGCAGAAGTCAACGGGGACTGGCTCGGAGGGCCCTGTGAAGCCGTCGAGTACCGCCTGCTCGAGGTCGGCCTTGATGCGTCGGTAATAGGCCGAGACCTCATTCAGGCGAACCGAGACCTTCCCTTCTTCCACGGAACCCGTGACGACGTGGATGAATTCAGGTTCCTTGCCTTGGATCTTGCCGAGATGCTCGGCGTACGAGCAGAGCTGGAGAATCGCATTCACCTTGGCGATGCGGGCGAGCTTGGTGTCCTCTGGTTCGAAGGTCAGCGACTCGACCGGCACGAGGAAGTCGGCGCGACCAACCCACGCAATGCCGTTCTCATCTTCGCGGTAGAAGGTCGGCTGATACAACACGTTGCCACCTGCAGCGAGCGCTGCCTTGGTCTGCTGTGCGCGATCGCGCAGCGTCTCGATGGCATAGGGGTTCGTGTCGTCGCGCTCAGCGTCTAAATCGATGACGCCCTGTCCGAGTTCGGCAACCCTCTCTCTGAGGTCCGTCAGGTATTTCTGTTCATGCTGTTCGCCGTATTGGCGCAGGATGTCAGCAAGTTCATCTTCGTCTTTCGATGGCTTCGGACCACCGTGAAGAGCGTGGTAGTTGAGCCAGGAGAGGTGACGGCAGGCGAGGTGATTGGCGAGATCTGTCGGGCTGAGGATGACTCGATCGCGCGACTTTTGCATGTCACGCGAATAGTACTCGGGGGGAGTTATGCAGAAACGGTGTGCGTCGGCGCCACGAGCAACGCCCTCGCATGTACGACGTCAGTCGTCTTGGCGAGTC
>DAIOTI010000348.1:0-1992 GCA_036752105.1 Ilumatobacteraceae bacterium
GTCGATGTAGTACACGATTTACTACAGACACCGTGGGGAGTCCGAGTGTCGGGGAGGGGTCGGGACGCAGAGTGGTTCGCACCCTGACAACGACCTCCGGTCGTACACTACGTACCAAATAACGCCGGACCAGAACTACGACTCGAGGATGCTGTCGCGACACACGCGAAGGAGTATAATTCCGACCAATCGGGCAATCTTATGAGACAGAAGCCTCTTTCACATTCCAAGCGGACACGTTTATGAAACGCAATACGGCAGTCCTGATCCTCCTGAGCGCAGCGATCGTCGCATGCTCTGGCTCGCAGTTGCCGGGCAGCGGCATCATTCTTGGCACACTGACCACAGGGCTCGGAGAGGGAAAGTGGTTGTCGGTCAGAGACACACTAGCCCAAGAGACCATTACCATCACTGCAAATGGTAATTACCAATTTCCTAGATCATACGGGAGTTCATACGGTGTCATAATTGTGACACAACCTGTCGGACAGACGTGCACGCTTGCGAACGCATCAGGACCCCTGATACTGAGCAATACCCCGCCGGTTCGTATCACCTGTGCGAATAGCGCTATCACAATTGGCGGGACCATCTCCGGACTTGCAGCCGGCGAGCAGGCTGAACTGAGAAACAACGGATCCGATTCCCTTGTGGTACGGGCAAATGGTGCATTCACCTTTCCAACACCCGTAGCTTCTGGAACAAACTATTACGTGACGGTTTTGAGCCCGGAGCGATGCACAAAGAGCAATGAGTACGGAGTCGCGACGGCACCAGTCACCACCGTCCGTATCATCTGCTGAAGCTCGGCAGTTCGATGCTGGCCCCTTGCCATTGGGAATCGACGAATGATGCTATGTGAGTCGTGACGATCCACACGACATACATGCGAAATAAGGGGGGGACGAGCAATCGTCCCCCCTCTGTCGATTCAATAGTGGGTCGAGGTGGTGCACCAGCGTCATGCACAATTACTTGAGCCTGTCGCCCAAGCAACACGTCACCGTCCGCTGAACCGAGATGCCGATGCATGATCCCCTCGTCGTCCGTACCCACATCGCGAACGCAAACATCGCGCACGTCTTCGCGACCTACACCACCCCGGCCGACATCTGTCGATGGAATGCCGCGTCGGATGATTGGCATACCCCCGCGGCGGTCCTTGATCTCCGGCCCGGCGGGCGGCTCTGCTACCGGATGGAGGCGCGAGACGGCTCGATGGGATTCGACTTCGAGGGGACGGTGGAGGCCGTGACGCCTCCAGATCGCCTGGCGTATCGCATCGGTGACGGGCGCTCCGTCGATGTCACCTTCACCGCGGTGTCCGGTGGCGTCGATGTGGAGGTGCGATTCGAGGCCGAGCAGGTGCCCTCGCGGGAGCTGCAGGCGCAGGGCTGGCAGGCCATCCTCGATCGGTTCGCCGCGGTCGCCGTAGCACGGTAGCTTCTCGGGGCATGCACATCGTCGCCGACGTGACGATCATCACCGACCCCCGCCACCCACCAGCGTGACACGAGGCACACCGCCATGGCCCAACCGGTGAAGGGACCCGCGTCCTACTTTCCGTCGATCGAGAAGACCTACGGCAAGCCGATCGATGCGTGGATGAAGGTCCTGACGGCGGCGAAGCTCGAGAAGCATATGGAGATGGTGGCGCTCCTCAAGACTGAGCACGGCATCGGTCACGGACACGCGAACGCACTGGTGGCACACTTCAAGGCACAGTCCTGAAGAGGATGGCTCTGAATCACGCCAGCCTTCATCACGCCATCATCAGCGGGTTCCTCGACCGGGAACATCCGCCGACGATTGCTGAACTGGCCATGGGATTCGGCTGCGATTCCTCCCTGGTCCGAACGAGTCTCCGAGCGCTCGCGGAACACCACGGCGTCGTGCTCCATCCGCAGTCCGACGAGGTCTGGGCAGCGCCTCCCTTCTCGGCCGAGCCGAACACCTGCGTGCTCCGACCGGGGACCACGCGCTGGTGGGGCA
>DAIOTI010000349.1:0-1989 GCA_036752105.1 Ilumatobacteraceae bacterium
GAGGCATCGCAGCAGCGACACATAGTCCTGCGACAAGTGGGCGTGGAAGACGTGCGGTCACGAACTGAGGGCGGCGTGCACGATGATGCGCTCTTTCACGGAGCCGACGGGGTGGCACGCAAACAATGTGAGGGTCGCGGTTCTGGTGGGTTTGGCAACCCACACATCGGTGGGTTTCACGATGCGTTGCCGGGTCACCTTGTACACAAAGTCAGCGCCACCTTGGCGCACGATGATCGAATCGCCGACGCGAAGTTTGTCGATGTTGCGGAATGGTTTACGTCCGCTCGTGCGGTGTCCGCCGACGACGAAGTTTCCTTTTTGACCAGCCAGCGGACTGGTCGGCCATAAGCCGACACCTCGGTCGTACACATCCATCGTGGTTCCAGGGATCACCTTCTCGGTGATGCCAAGTGATGGGATGACGAGTCGAGCAACTTCCACATATTTCGCTGGCTTGACGATTTTGTCGCTAGTCGACTTGTCGCGTACGGGCGAGGGCGACGCCATCACAGAGGCAGGAGCAAGGGTCAATGCGACGACTGAAGCCATGATGATGCGCGCGGACCGTCTGTTCATGATGTCCTCAGTCTGGCATCGTCAGCTACGTGTCGACCCGACATGCTCGAGTGTCGCAGTTGCTGCTGAGCGAGCCTGTTGCACGCATGCTGGAATGCCGATGCCTCGATAACTCGCTCCGGCAAGGAACACTCCGGGAGCTGCCGATGCGAGGGCTCGTTCTGCCCGACCAAGTGCGGCGAAGTGATGAGGGCGGTATTGAGGGAATGATTCTGGCCAGCGCGAGATGCGACACGTCAGCGGCTCGAGGTCGACACCGAGATGATGCTTCAGGTCCGCAAGCATGAGATTCACGAGAGTCTGATTGTCATGGTGCATCACGTCGAGACCATCGCGACCAAGTGACACACGAAGAATCACCGAGTCGTCGCTCGGCATCCAGTGGGCCCACTTGTTGCTGCCGAACGACGCGGCAGTCACCCAACGCTGATCGGGTTTCGGTACGAGGTATCCACTGCCGTTGAGAGACGATTTCCATTGGCTCTTCGGAACTTGAACAGTGACCAAGGCGACGGAAGCATGCACACGCGTCGAGAGATAGTCGGCCACTTCTTTGTCGAGCGACCGAACGATGTCAGCGGTGTGTCGCGCAGGAGTTGCCAGGACCACCGCGTGTGCGTCGACTTGTGAGTGACCGCTTTCATCGACGTAGGCGACGCTGTATCGACCAGCGTCGCCCCGGGTGACGGAGGTGACGCGTGCGCCAGTGCGGACCTGTCCGCCGAAGGACTCGATGCGTTCGCGCACCGCAGATGTGAGTGCACCCATGCCACGAAGTGGGGCAGCAAATACCGGGCCCGTCGCATTTGCTGATGCACGCGTCTTTCGCGCGGATAGCAACATGCTTCGTCCGGTGGCAAGTGCAGCCACTTGGGGAACAGCTTCGAGGCTGAAGTTGTCGGTGTCGGCGGCGTAGATGCTTCCGATGAGCGGGTCGACAAGTCGTTCGTTCACCTGCCGACCGAAGCGTGCGCGCACGGCTGCACCGAGGCAATCATGTTCGGTCTTTCGACGTGGGAGCACGATGTCGAGAGCAGCACGAATCTTTGCTGAAGGAGACAGAAGTGAACCGAGGGCGATCGACGAGATCCCTGCAGGCACCCCCAGCACCAATGCCGGGGGAATGGGGTGCAGACGTTCGTGCCATACGGCAGCGTGTGCAGACGTCGGCGACGTGAGAGCGGCCGCGAGTCCGACATCGCGTGCGAGGTCGTGGGCAAACGGGACGCGCATGAGAAAACTGTCCGCTCCCTCGTCGACTGCGTCGAGCCCCGCAAACGGAGAAGTTCGGATGAGCCCGCCTGTCGTTGACGACGCTTCAAAGAGGCTCACTGAGACGTTCTCGTTCGCATTGACGAGAATGGAAAACGCTGTGGCAAGTCCGGTGATACCGCCGCCGACGACCACGAC
>DAIOTI010000350.1:0-1988 GCA_036752105.1 Ilumatobacteraceae bacterium
GATGGGGCCATAAGTTGGTAGTTCTCAGTTGCAGACGTGGGGTTTGGAACGAAGTCTTTCCTGTTCGACTCGACTGTTCCCCCAGTGCCGTCCGCTTCACGAATAACTGCTGTGAACGTCTGATTAGGTGGAAACACGCTTGCCATGAAGACCACGCTTCCAGCAGTTGCTTCACGCCAATACACTTCGCGATTGTCCTGAGCCGGATCAAGAACGACGAGCTGCGGAGCTGCGGACTCGGCAGCTGCGGGCGTCCAACTGACTGACACTTGGCGATTCATGCCTTCGCCAATCATCGTGACCTCATTGATGACTGGTCTTCTCTGTTCGCCGACATCGCCGGTGGTCGTGGTGGTCGTCTCGCCTGTGTCGGGCTGAGCAGTCAGATCTCCACCACTACCACCATCATTGGCTGCGTTGTCTCCGTTGGTGTTCAAATCTCCGCGCACGAAAGTGCTCGTCACTTCGATGACAGGCTTTACTTCTGACTCGAGCGCGAAACTACGAATTGGTTGCGCCACGATTCCGTTGTTACCGCCACTTTGACGTACGTCGTAGAGAAAGTACTCACTTTCCTTCGGGTTTCGCATCCAGACTGAACTGTTGCCATCAGATGTCGAGGTCATGTATGGCGCGTTGGTAATGATGTCGGCGGTCTGCTCTTGTAGAGCTGGGACAGTCGCACTTGTCTCTGCAAAATCAATGAGAGCTTGCATCTCAGCTTTTGCTGGCACATACCACGTTGGTAATCCATCGACGTTCAGAGTCTCGAGTTCTTTCGCCAGTTCGGGCATGTGAACTGTGAGGATCTTGTGGGTGTTTGATCGTCCATCACCGAAATCATCCTCGGGCGGAAGAAATTCAGCCTTCGCAAGAGAATCCAAATCGCTACCGACAATGTTAATGCGCCCCTTTGGCGACGTTTCGAGGTACGAACGATTGTTGTCGCCGTAGACAGCGAACACAGATCCGCCTGCTGGACCAATATCACCTACTTGACATGGTCCGCCGTCCTTACACGGTGTGACTGTGATTTTTACGTCATCTACACCTACTTGTTGACCGTCTGCTGAGAACGACGTGAGTGGGAACTCCGTCACGCCTCCCACCTGCAAGATGACCGGGTATTCGACGCGTTCTCCAGCATTGATGAACACGCGATCGATGAGTCCGAGTGGTGAGAGCACACTCGCAGTACCCGCGCAGGGAGTGAAGACAAGCAACGGAAGACCGTTCTCGTTGTATTCGAGCGCCGGGTCCGTGATGCACGGTGGCTGAGATGCGTCGATTGCCGCGTTTCGCGTGCGGCCAGAAGAGTCTGATGCACCACCACACGCAGCGAGAACGAGCCCCGCGATGACAAGCGGAACGAAGAAGTTGTGAAAGCGACGCACGAGGACTCCCCACGATTGAAACGTGAGTCAATCCTACGGAGTACCCGTGTTGGTGTCTGGTCACCCCGTCACGAGGGTCATTGCTATGTCAGCGCGAGAGCAGCCTTCACAACGGCATCAACCTCGTCAAGTGACTTCTCGCCGGAGCCTCGATACTTCACCAGTCCGTCTCCCCCGACCACGACAAACGTGGGAAAGCCAGTCACGCCATATGCGTAGGCCGCCTCATTTTTGTCGCTGTCGGGAAGGGCAGCCCACGACCATTGCATGTCCTCCAACCACTGTGACGGCGGGTAGTTGGGTTGATCGGCCCGTGAACCGGTGGCGATACCGATGACGTTCAGGTCATCAGGTACGAGACCTTGTGCGTTCCATTCATTGAGAACAGGAATTTCAGCGTTGCAGTGTGGACACCAATGGGCGAGAAAGACGAGCATCAGCGGTTTACCGTCGACACCTGGGTCGATGGTGAATCGTTGACCGTTGAAGCCGTACATCTGCAGCGCAGGTGCATCTTTGCCCACTGCAGGGTCATTGGTCTCGCTCTCGAACATCGGCAACGTGCCGTCATACTGCACGGGCTGTGTCTCAGCT
>DAIOTI010000351.1:0-1981 GCA_036752105.1 Ilumatobacteraceae bacterium
GACTTTGAGTTTTCCATGTAGCGATGTGGACCGAAGAAGCCGACATGGATCTTTCCCGTCGGACCCTTGGTGTCGTCGTAGAAGTAGATGCGAGGGATGTTGCTTCCACCCCCCTCTGCAACCTTCAAGTGGGCGAGCATTTCGATGCGACCGCCTGGCGCTACGGCTCCATCCACAGGGAGCAGACGCTTCGATCTGAGTGAAGCGCTATTCATAACCGTGTCGCTCTCCACCATGGAGAGCTTCTTGGGAGTTGCAGGCCAAGTGTCTTGGTGCTTTGAGTTCTTGCACCATTCCCAAAAACCACCCTTTACGTTCGCTGCCTCGGATGCGTACGCCTCGAGCGCCTTGAACCCACGCCATGACGTCTTCGCCCACGCCGTCGCCTCTGGTGCGGCGTCGAGCTCGTGCAAGTCTCGGATCGCTTCGTCCGGAAGTGAAACGAGGGAGAGATAAGCGCGACAGAACTCTGCTGCTTCACTGAGACTGGTCACCTCGTCCGGTCGGTCAGCCGACTCGTCTACGTGCTCTTCGCCAAGTTGGGCAACCTGGCGCCAGTAGGTGGTCTTCCGACGCTCTGCTTCCAATTCGTCGTTGAGCTCCTCGATGTCGATGGCCCGACCGAGGAGGTCCTCGTCTCGCCCCTCGATTTGCGCATAGAGATTCTGGATCAACTTGTCGCGCTCTTCGAGTTCGAGTTCAGCGACGTTCAAGAGTTCCTCGGAGGACTGCCCGGAGAGACTCTTCAACTGCTTCTGGATGACGGAGTATGGGGCAGGTGCGCGTCGCGCCGCGATAGCCGACGACATGGCGTTCGCAATCCGCCGACCGACTTCGCGCGGATGCTTCTGCACGATGCTCGGAAGGTAGTAGCGGTGTCGCCACGCCTCGAGTGGCCCCGGCAGATAGACCCGAACTGCGCCACCCCACGTTGCCAACTCGCGCCCCATCAAACGGATGAATTCCGCGAGCGCAGCTGGCGTCAAGACGATCACCTGTGCAACGCCCGCCAAGATCTGTTGCGTCGTCGTTGCATGCTCCATGGTCGAAGCAGGCTCCAACCGATCATCGTGAGAGAAGACCACGATCGGCACGGTCCGCCCAGAATCACGAATCAGGGAAACAAGTTCGGCGTCAACCCTTTCAGCGGCAACTGCGGTGGCTCGGGAACGAAGAAGTACGTCTCCCACCCGCGGGCGCCCTCCCCCCGAGAGACCTGCGTCGAGATGAGCACGTACGAGGCGGGGGGCAGAAATGTCTTGTTGACGGAATACCTCGGTGGTGGTCCTCTCCACATCCACCCAGATCCACTGCCCTCCATCTTTGCTCACGATTACGCGCTGCCTCGTCATCCACCGCGACGCGCCACCATCTTCGATCAACGTTGCTTCGGTTGCCTGCACTCCATCGACTTCAGCCCTCCGCAACGAAGTCTCAACGCCGTTCATCGTGTTCGGTGCCTGCTCGAAAATCAGTGCTTCACCATGTTTTTCTCGAGCCCACGTCATGAACGTCGTCGTCGCCTCGTCGAGAAGCCCTGGGCGGTCATCCTGCCAAATGGCCCGATAGATCAAACTCATGCAAACCTTTCGTCTGACAGAAGACTAGATGGCTGGTAGCAACAACCTCGTACGGCTAGTTAGATCGCCACACAACCTGGCATAAGCGTTCCAAAATCCGCCGGGGACTCGGCACCACCCAGTCATGAGCAAGTCGAATTCTTCGCCACCTTTCGAGTGCATATAAGGCATTATCATTCACACCTTTAATCTCAAGATATCCAATGCGTTCTATTCACGTGTTGCAGTTCTGTCGGCAGTGCATAAATTTGTTACACATCATTCCCGCCTGATCGAGGAAGACGAGCACCACTTCATTGTGCAGATTTCAAAGAATAATGATGCACCGATCGATGAAGTCATCAATTCGCATTTCTTGCAATTACTCCACGACTTTGAGCTCCGTCAAGAGATTGAAAAAT
>DAIOTI010000352.1:0-1960 GCA_036752105.1 Ilumatobacteraceae bacterium
CGGCCGGCCACAAGGTCACCGGCTGCGATGCCAACGTCTATCCGCCGATGAGCACCCAGCTCGAGGCCCAGGGCATCGAACTGATCACCGGCTACGAGGCGGAGCAGGTCAAGCTCGAGGAGAAGGTCGTCGTTGGAGATCCGCATCTCACGGATTTTTCTCTGTCCCCAACGGCTCGCGGACTGAACCGAGGTCATGTGGCTGCCAAACTGGAGCGTGCAATCGGCGGTCTCGACATAACCACGATCGTTCGGTGCCCACAACGACGCACCAACCGACGGTGAGACATTCGACGGTGCCAGCCGCGCGGTCAGGTCAAGGTCATGAATGAGGAGATCGGTCACGACGCTCGACGATGCCCTGGGGTTGAACGGCGAATGTCGGTAGGTGGAGAGATGCCTCACCGGGCCGTCGATCATCTTCAGGGCGGTCACGACAGCCGGGTTGAAGCGCTCCACGAATCCACACGCGACCGGGATGTTCTCGCGGTCGCACATAGCAATCAGATCACGAGTCTCATCGAGGGAGCTGCACAGCGGCTTCTCGATGAGCATCGGCTTGCCCAGTGCGGCAAAGTGACGCGCGAGCGGATCATGCGAAGCCGTCGAGGAGGCAATCACAATTGCATCACATTGCTCCAGGTCCTCGATGGAGCGGGCGGCCACGGAGCCCCAGTTGCGGGCGGCTTGGTCACACACGGCCCAATTCGCATCGAACACCTTCGCCAGTTCGGCTCGCTTGCTCTCATGGATTATGCGGGCATGATTCGAACCCATGACCCCGAGACCGATCAAGCCGACGCGCAACACCATGTATGGAGCCTAACTGGCTAGTCTGAATTGGCAAAGAAGTGGCTAAATCTGTCGTGGGCGACGTGAGAGGTGAACATTGATTCCGATTACTGTTGTTGATGTCCGGGAGTCGGAACCGTTGGTTCTCGAGGTCCTTAGGTCAGGGAGCATTGCTCAAGGACCAATGGTCGCCCGCCTCGAGCGCGAGTTTGCTGAAGCAATCGAGGTGAAGCACTGTGTCGCGGTAAACAATGGGACCACCGCCCTCGTGGCGGCACTGCAGGTGTGTGACATCGAACCGGGCCAGGAGGTCATCACTTCCCCGTTCACTTTCGTCGCCACATTGAACGCCGCGCTCGAAGCCGGTGCCACAGTTCGTTTCGCCGACATCCTGGATTCTGACTACTGCATCGACCCGGCATCGGCTGCGGCGCTCGTGAACGGGAACACCGCCGTCATCATGCCCGTCCATCTGTACGGACAGAGTGCAGACATGACCGGTATCAACGCTCTCGTTACTGACCACGGCCTCAAGCTCGTGGAGGACGCCGCACAGGCGCACGGGGCCACCATCGGCGGTCGCTCGGTCGGGACTTTCGGGCTCGGTTGTTTCTCGCTGTACGCCACCAAGAACCTCACGTCCGGCGAAGGTGGACTTATCACCACCAATGACGATGAGCTCGCCGACCGTCTGCGCATTCTCCGGAATCAGGGAATGAAGGAGCGCTACAAGTACGAAATGATCGGGCACAACTACCGCTTAACGGACATCCACGCGGCAATTGCAGTGCCGCAAGTGGTGAGGATGTTTGATATCGCGGAGAAGCGGAGGGCGAATGCTGCGACTCTGAATGCGGGTCTGTCCGGGGTCAAGGGACTGAAGCTCCCGACGGAACTTCCCGGCCGCTCTCACGTGTGGCACCAGTACACAGTCGTCCTCACCGAAGACGCACATATCAATCGCGATGAGTTCATCACCAAGATGACCGAGTACGGTATCGCGACTGGTGCGTACTACCCGAAGCTTGCGTTCGACTACGACTGCTTCCGGAACGACAGTCGGGTCATTGTGGACGATGTACCAGTTGCATCTAGGGTTGCTGCTAGCTGCGTGTCTCTTCCGGTCCATCAATACCTGTCAGAATCCAATCTCAATACCATCGTGGAGA
>DAIOTI010000353.1:0-1624 GCA_036752105.1 Ilumatobacteraceae bacterium
CATGTCACCTACGGTGTCGTCGGGCTGAAGACGCACAGCAAATTGATGTTGGTCGTGCGCAACGAAGGCAACCGAATTCGTCGGTACGTACACATCGGAACAGGCAACTACAACTCGAAGACTGCGCGGTTGTACGAGGACCTCGGGATCTTCACGTGCGACGACGACGTAGGTGAGGACGTATCGAGACTCTTCAATCAGCTCACAGGTTTCGGGCGAGAGCGTGAGTACGAGAAACTCGTGGTCGCGCCCTCACACTTGCGAGCGCAGTTGTGTCAGCTCATCGACAATGAGATCGCGCACGGGAGCGAAGGTCACATCTCGGTCAAGGTCAATGGTCTTGCTGATGCAGCCATGGTTGAGAAGTTGTATGAGGCCGTCGATGCCGGAGTTCGACTCGACATCCTCGTGCGTGGAATCTGCACGCTTCGACCCGGTGTAGTTCCGAATGCCCGACTCCGTGTCCGGTCCCTGCTCGGTCGTTACCTTGAACACTCTCGCATATACAAGTTTGCACATGGAGGTCCAGACGGCTCGAATGGCTACTTCATCGGCTCGGCAGACCTGATGGAGCGCAACCTCGACAAACGAGTCGAGGTGCTGACACCTGTCATGCATCAGAAGCATCAAGCCTGGCTTGATGCAGCATTACAGTTCATGTGGGCCGATGACGTTGTCGCATTCGAACTCGGAAGTGACGATGAATGGCGAAGGGTCGGCCCTTCTGACTTCACATCAGAACATGATGCCCAGGCTCGCCTCAGAGACTGGATTGCCGATAGCCAGCAACGTCTCGGAATCCCAAACTCGCGTTGAAGCGACTTGAACTATCGAACGTATTCAGACGGCTAGTTCACCACGGGTTCACGGTGTAGTTCCGTTGTCTTCACTTTGTGCTCCTTACCTTGTTATTTTGAGGTCAGAGCCCCAAGAGAATGTGGACAAAGTGTCTGCCGAGGGGCTCTGCGGGAAGGTGCTACCCATGGATGAGCTTCGTAGAGGATTCCATCATCAGCTTGACGAGATTCGAGAAGAAGTAGCGCGTCTGGCCGCGATGGTCATTGAGGCAGTTCCGAGAGCCACGGCCATTCTGCTCGCAGGAGACCTCGCTGGTGCCGAGGCCCTCATTGCTTCCGATGACGAGATTGACGCTCGGTCCATCGAGATCGAGGAGCGCTGCTATCAGTTGTTGGCACTGCAAGCACCCGTGGCGGGCGACCTGCGTCAGGTGGTCGCGGTCGTCAAGATGGTTGCCGAGATTGAGCGTTCGGCTGATTTGACCGTCAACATCTGCAAGGCGGCTCGACGAATCTATCGACATGAGCTCGACCCGCGATTGCGTGGACTTCTCCAGCAGATGGGGGAGCAGGCTCAGCAATTGTTTGCCGCCGCACTCGAGTCGTTCGAGGAGAATGACCCGGTGAAGGCAGCTGCATTGGACGACATGGACGGCTTTCTCGATGGGCTGCAGAAGGAGATGGTGCAGGCGATTCTCGTGGCGCACTCATCGGGAAAGATTGACATTCAAGTCGGAATTCAATTGGCGGTCGTTGCTCGATTTTATGAACGGATCGGCGATCATGCCACCAACGTTGCCGAGATGGTGCACTTTGCGGCAACCGGG
>DAIOTI010000353.1:1634-1957 GCA_036752105.1 Ilumatobacteraceae bacterium
TTGCCAGAACACAAGGGTGCTGATCGTTTCTCAAGGAAGCAGTTGGATGACACTGACGGGATTCCTTTCATAGAGTCGACGAAGTAGTCGGTTTCAGATGTCCTGGGTCGCGTTGGTGCTGGCGTTCGCCACATTCTTTCTCGGCGTACAACTTGGGCGCCGAAGGGGATTTGAAGGTCGGCGTGCTGAAGTTCTCAAAGAGGTGAGCACGGTTGTCCCAGACATCGATGTCTCTCCCGCTGGCTTTCTCAGTGCGACTCCCGGCCTCCAACAGGTCCTTGACGTCTTGCCGGTCGGGATCATCGTGGTCGATGTCGCAGGCC
>DAIOTI010000354.1:0-229 GCA_036752105.1 Ilumatobacteraceae bacterium
TCTTGGAGGTAAAGCATTCACCGCCGGGAAAGTGCTCGATCAATACAAGAAACTTGGAAGCAGCAATGTCGCTCAGGCGGTGTCACTTCTGGCCCAGGCTGATGTCGACTTGCGAGGAGGCAAAGACTGGCCACCAGAACTGGTGATGGAAGTGTTGATTGCGAGACTCTCGCGTCTCGCAGGAGGTCGCGGCAGGGTTACTTCGCGGCGTTGATGCGGCGCATCATGC
>DAIOTI010000354.1:239-1948 GCA_036752105.1 Ilumatobacteraceae bacterium
CTCTTCTTGCGAGCAGCAGTATTGGGGTGGATGATTCCCTTGGCGGCAGCCTTGTCGATGCGCTTCATGGCGAGACGAAGGTCTTCTCCATTGGTGTCGCTACCGGCACTGGCGGTCGCTGACTTGATTCGCGTACGCAACTCGCTCTTGACAGCCTTGTTGCGCTCGGCGCGCTTGGCGTTCGTGATGATGCGCTTCTTTTGGCTCTTGATGTTTGCCACGGATGCAGAGGCTACCGGCGCATAGGTACCGCACCAACTGCACCGTCAGACATGCTGAAGGCGCAGGTCAGTAGGATGGCGTAGCCCATGGAACTCGCCAAAATCCGCAATTTTTCGATCATTGCGCACATTGATCACGGCAAGTCCACCCTTTCCGACCGCATTCTCGAGTTGACGGGGGCAGTGGATGCCCGTGAGATGCGGGCTCAGTATCTCGATTCGATGGACCTCGAGCGGGAACGCGGCATCACCATCAAGGCCCAGAACGTTCGTGTCGACTGGAAAGGCTCGACGCTGCACCTCATCGACACACCCGGACACGTCGACTTCGGGTACGAGGTCAGTCGATCTCTCGCAGCGTGTGAAGGCGTCGTGCTCGTGGTTGATGCAGCGCAAGGAATCGAAGCCCAAACTCTCGCGAACTGTTACCTCGCACTCGAGAACAACCTCGAAATTGTCGCTGCGCTCAACAAGATCGACCTTCCAGCCGCAGACCCCGATCGCTATGCGATGGAGATCGAGACCGTGCTCGGTATCCCAGCTGAAGACATATTGCGAATCTCCGCAAAGACAGGAGCGGGCGTTCCAGAACTGCTCGATGCAATTGTCGATCGAATTCCACCTCCCACCGGCGACGCCGATGAGCCGTTGCAAGCTCTCATCTTCGATTCGCAATACGATCAATACCGCGGCGTCGTTTCGAGTGTGCGCGTCATGAACGGCCGCCTCACAGCGAACAGCAAGTTGCAATTCATGCAGGCGCGTACCGTTCACGAAGCCATCGAGATCGGTGTGCGTCGCCCCGTCAACACCCCGGTGCCAGAGCTCGGCCCCGGCGAAGTTGGCTATCTCATCGCTGGCATAAAAGACGTGGCCCAAGCACGAAGTGGTGAGACTGTGACTCTGCTCGCCCAGCCTGCGACGGAACCTTTGCCGGGATATCGCGACCCGAAACCGATGGTGTTCTGTGGTCTCTATCCCATCGACGGCGATGATTTCGAGAACTTGCGCGAGAGCCTCGAAAAACTCAAGTTGAATGATGCCTCCATCACGTACGAACCGGAATCATCTGGTGCGCTCGGTTTCGGTTTTCGGTGCGGCTTTCTCGGTCTGTTGCACATGGAAATCGTCAAAGAGCGTCTCGAACGTGAATTCAACTTGGCGCTCATCGCCACAGCACCGTCAGTGGAATACCGAGTGTTGAAGACCGACGGTGAAGTCATGGTGGTCGACAACCCCGCCGACCTGCCGGCGAGTCAGAACATTGCTTCGATCGAAGAGCCGTTCTTCAAGGTCACCATCATCACGCCGAAGGACTTCACGGGAACACTCATGGAACTGTGTCAATCGCGCCGTGGGGAGATGGCCAAGCTCGAATACCTTTCGCCAGAGCGTGTCGAGTTGCACTATGCCATTCCATTGGCAGAAGTGGTGGTCGACTTCTTCGATCAGATGAAGAGTCGCACACAGGGGTATGCGAGCCTAGAC
>DAIOTI010000355.1:0-1926 GCA_036752105.1 Ilumatobacteraceae bacterium
TATCAGCAAGGTGCCCAGGAAGAGCTTCGTCTCCATCACGACGTCGCCCAAGTTTCGGGCAGCATCAAACTCAACGATGACTACACGGGTGCCGAACTCGAGTTCCCTCGGCAAGGGTTCTCAAATGCAACGGTCCCGGTTGGTTCACTCCTCGTGTGGCCAAGTCTCGTGACCCATCCCCATCGCAGCGCGCCGATTACGTCAGGGACGAAGTATTCCTTGACACTCTGGTTCGAGTTGCCCCTTCAGTTGAACTGACCATCATGCGACGGATCGTTTTCGGGGTTCTGCTCATTGCACAACTCAGTGCCTGTGGTCTGCAGAACTCAGCACCAGCGACAACGACGTCGATCGTGACGACGACAACGGTCCCGGAAACGATTCAGGCAAGCGGCCAGCGAAGCGGGCGACCAACCGTCGCAGCCCAGAAGAAGTTGCTGCAACTCGGATTCTGGCTGGCATCGACCGATGGTCAGTTCGAGGACACCACGCGACAGGCGGTGATGGCGTTCCAGAAGTACTACCGGCTGAAGCCGACGGGTAGCATTTCCGCAGGTACCGCCTATCTGCTCGACATGGTGACGACACCCGCGACCGCCCTGTCACGAGAAGGAACCCTCGCCGAAGTCGACAAGCAACGTCAGTTGCTCTTCATCGTCCAAGAAGGAAAGACCGTGGCTGTACTCAATGCATCAACGGGCGATGACAGGGAATACGAGGAACCGGATGCCAATTCCCCAGGAGTCATCATTCGTGGAGTTGCACTCACCCCAGAAGGCACGTTCGCAATTGACCGCGAGCGACCTGATGGATGGTGGATCGGAGACCTCGGTCAGATCTATCGACCCAAGTACTTCATTGGCGGAGTAGCCATTCATGGATCCACGTCGGTTCCTGCGTACCCCGCATCACATGGTTGCGTGCGAGTGAGTGTCGCCGCCATGGACATGATTTGGGAGAAGGAACTTTTGCCCCGTGGGACGACTGTCGTCGTCCACGGTGGTTCGTTCGCCTAAGCCCTCGGCCGAATCGAGAGACTTCGGTCGTCGGCATTCATGCACGCACCGTCAGAAGTTCGAAACTTCCAACCGTGCAGGGTGCACACGACGTAGTCACCTTCGATCACACCGAACTCCGAGAGGTCGGCACTACGGTGCGGGCACTTGCGCTGCATGATGAAGTCCCCGAGTTCGATCTCTTCAGACTGTTCCTCCTGGGCACCGGTCCGTCGGCGAGCCTCTTCTTCAGCACGGCGAATTCGTTCAACGGAGAGACTCTTGAAGAAGTTGTAGAGGAATTCGTTGAACTCACCCTCGCGCCACGCGGTGAAACGACAACTGAGGAAGAGTGAGTTCGACCAGTCCACGCTTCGTTCCCGCACAACTTTCTCCAGCAGGGGTCGAGGAATCTCGAATTGGAATCGGAAGTGTTCTCCGGCGAACGGTCGAACTTGCCCCCGTTCGAAATCGATGATCAGGTCGGCTTCTCCGGAGATGATGCGGCAACTCCCACCGATCGCCTTGCGAAGTGTCGGGGAGAGCACGAAGAGCGGCTCCCACCAGGTCTGCATAGCGGTAACAAGGTCAGTTGAGTCGTGTGGCCAAGACTGTCGCTCCTGGGCAATCCACTGTGCCCAGTCAGATTGGTATCGACGAAGGTAATTTTCTTTGTCGTTAAATGGCTCCATCACGGTCTCTTGTGGACTCGGATGTGTCACAACGAATTCGGTTGGCGAGACCTCAACGCACGTCCCCGGCACGTTGAGTGTCGGGTGTGCGACACCGCGTTTGGTGAGCCGAACGATGAATGAGGTCTGGTCAGGGAAGATTGATACGTCTTCGGGGCCAAACATGTTGAGATGAAAGAGCTCTTCATCCAGGAAGCACGGTGGTCCCGCTGACGGCAGCACTACTCGTGCAGCGACAG
>DAIOTI010000356.1:0-1914 GCA_036752105.1 Ilumatobacteraceae bacterium
GTACTGGCCGATCTCTACACGAAGGGAGTCTCGTTTGCGGAGCTCCGCCGACTTGCAGGCTTCGATACTTCGGAGCCGACTGATGAGGAATCCGCTTTGATCCGCGGGGTCTTGCGACTAGATCATCTAGATGATCTGACTCGAATCTCCAGGTATCAGGGCTGGCTTCACGAAATGAATCCGCCACAAGTGGGCGAGCTCACAAATTTCGATCGCCGACTCGCAAGAATGATGTCCTCGGTAGTTACAAGTTCATTCCGACTTGACGATGCTCAGGCAGAGCTGGATCTCATCTGGAAGTACCCTGCTGTCCGGAGTGAGTTGAAGGGCCTCATTAATGAAGTTTCGACGGTTGTCGACCACCAACACCCAGAGCACGTTCTGCAGAGTGACGTGCCAATGCGAATTCATGCCCTCTACCGACGCGCAGAGATTCAAGCTGCCCTTGATGATGTCAAAGATGGGCGAATATCCGAGTTCCGAGAAGGTGTGCGATATGTCGAACCGCTGAAGACAGACATCTTCCTCTTCACGATGGACAAGTCGCCGACTAGCTTCACGGTGACAACGAAGTACAAGGATTACGCAATCTCAGAAGATCTCATACATTGGGAGAGCCAGTCTCAAACTAAATCTGACGGTAAAGTCGCCCAGCGATATATCAACCATAAACATAATGGCACGACAGTTCTATTGTTTGGACGCGAGAGTGTGACTGACGATGCATATTGGTTTCTTGGGCCCGCTCAGTATGTAAGTCACTCCGGGGAGCGCCCGGTTGCGTTCAGATGGAAGCTCGATTATCGACTGCCGGCAGCGCTGTTCAGGGTTCTTGGTTTGGTGGCAGCTTGAGCCGGGCAATGATCGCTGCTAACGATGAGAGCTAAAGCCTTGCCCACCTAGTTGTTCCTGGATCGTGATACTTCTCGACTGCGCACTCTCTCCGTTGGGGATCACTAGAGCGGTGTGGGGCCTACAATCCTCCCATGATCTCGACTCTGCGTTTTACATCTGATGCGTCGGCGCACGTTGTTGCGGGTGCGTTGACCATGGGGGTGCGGCGACCATCGAGCGGTCGGCGCCGGGTCGTTGAACCGGTTGCCGGTCATCGAGAGGAAACTGTCGCGTGTGACGAGCCGCCAACCTTCGGTTTGTTCCTTCATCTCGCGGTCTCACATCGCTTGAGCATGATCTCGTACACCTCGATGGCGTGAGCTTTGCAGGCGATGACGCGCTTGTAAGTGTCTCTTCCGTTGGCGTCGATGCATAGCCAATTGGTTCCGCCGCGCTGGTCGCACACCTCGCAGGTCTGGGTTCCCTTCACGTGATAGCCCCACGAGCAATGAGTGTGGTACCAGTACTCGGTAGGGCCCGTCCGCAGAAGGCAATACTTCAGGTCGGCGGCCGCGTTGCTCGGGGACTGGTGATCAGCGTTGTCGTTCTCCGGGTGGGTGGTCATGACGTTTTGCGCTCGTTGTGGCTCGAAGTCGAAGCAATCTCATCGGTCGCCCTTTCGAGGTATTCCTCGGCCAATGACTGCATCTTCTGCTGAAACTCATACACAGCGTCGGACAAGCACACCTTCAGCCAGAGGTTCTTCTCGACCAGTCCATGTCGTTCGAGCAGCATCTGCTCGGCCTCGTTTCGGCTCCAGTGGATCGTGCCGTACCACGCCTGTCGGCGTAGCAGATGGTTGACGACGCAGAACGCTGCGTCCTCATGATCTTCCGGGTCAATGTTTTCGAAGAAGAGGTCCCACATCTCTATCAAGAGCTCTTGGTCTTCGTCTGAGAAGTGGTCCTTCATGTTGGTCTCCTGTTGGTAGTTGGAGACGCCACGAGCACCGGTTTTTTTGCGCTCGTCGCGCCGCATCCCCATTTCTCGGGAGGCACCGTGGCCTGGTGGGCTCGGTTG
>DAIOTI010000357.1:0-1912 GCA_036752105.1 Ilumatobacteraceae bacterium
TAATGAGATTTCCTGCGGTTGCTCGACGATCCCCTGCCATCAAGACTCCGTCTGCATATCGCAATGCAACACAGGTCGTCGCATGGGGTACATCGATCTTTGTAACGGGGGTCGGAGTCTGAACGCCGACGGCGCTCAAGAGGTTGACAAAACTTGAGCCTGGATTGTTATCAGGGGCAAACAGATGCATGGACATCGAAGAACGACCGTTGCTCGATGAGCCCGGTCACTCCCCACCTTTTTGTACGTAGCTCTTCACAAAATCCTCGGCGTTGGTCTCAAGTACGTCGTCAATTTCGTCCAGAAGGTCGTCTAGTTCTGCCTTGATGCGGTCACCAGTCTCCGAAACGGCTGCCTCGCCTGTCTCGACCTGCTCGTCTTCACGCGGGGTCGAAGAGGGACGCGTCTTGTGAGTTCGTTCAGCCACGGCTCCACCGTAGCGAGAGAAAAGCAACCATGTCGCGCCCGAGCCCGACAACAGGTCGGATGTGGCTCACCACCCAGGCTCGGGATAAACGGTGTCGATATCGGACGCGCCGAGCGCCTCGATGAGAGCAGCTGCCGTGTCCGATGAATCCAGGATGGCCTTCGTCAGAGACTCGCTCCCACGTAGTGGTTCCATCATCGGCACACGGCGAAGAGGATCGACGCCGACATCAAAGACGATGCTGTCCCAGTTAGCAGCGACGATCTGGTCCGGCCAACGTTGTAGACACTTACCCCTGAACCAGGCGCGCGTCTCCTTCGGGGGTTCGGAGATGGCGTCCAACACATCTACGTCAGACACAAATGTTCTGAGACCGGCTCGAGACGCCAGGCAATGCGACTCACGCATGTCGTGATACTGAAGGTCGATCGCTTTCAATCGAGGGTGACCACTCTTGAGACCATGTCGGTCCTGATATCCATGGACGATTCGACGCTTTGCGACCCAGTCAACGATGTGACCCACGGAATTCGGATCGCTCTCCAAACCACTCAGCACTTCATCCCATAAGTACATGACCTCTGCTGCGTCACCACCTACAGGATCCGCATCGGCATTAGCGAGGTACTTGTCACAAGCCTCGAACACGAGACGTTGCACAGCTAACGCCGTGAGGCGACGACCATTCACCGTCTCAATGACATGGCGAAGAGTGTCATCCCGGCTGATGCGCTTTATCTGTGCGACAGGATCTTTGATCACAAGATCTTTGGGGAACACTCCGTCCTCGATCATCGACAGCACGAGCGCAGTTGTTCCGACCTTCAGAAACGTCGCAACTTCACTCATGTTTGCATCACCGACGATGACGTGCAGACGTCGGTACTTGGTCGGATCACAATGAGGCTCGTCGCGCGTATTGACGATGGGGCGCTTCAGAGTCGTCTCGAGCCCGACTTCCTCTTCAAAGAAATCGGCTCTCTGGCTCAACTGAAAGTCTGCAATATTGCCGTCAAGATCCGTCTCTTGGCCGACCTTGCCAGCGCCACAAAACACTTGACGCGTGACGAAATGTGTCGTTATCTGACTGGCCAGTCGACCAAACGGTGTCTCACGAGCCACCAGATAGTTCTCGTGACAGCCGTAGCTGTTCCCCTTGCCATCCGAATTGTTCTTGTATGCGACGAGCTCGGCGCCACCTGGAAGCAAGTCTCGACAAGCTTTCATGCTCAATTTGATGATCTCTTCTGCGGCACGGTCATACAGCACGACTTGACGCGCGCTTGCGCACTCAGGTGTGCTGATCTCAGGATGCGCATGGTCGACGTAGTAGCGGGCCCCGTTGGTAAGCACTGCATTGACCAGATGGGACTCGATCTCAGGCGCAAACGCTTGTTCGAGTCGAAAACCACGAGCGTCATTGGCCGGATTCTCGTCAAGAAAATCCCAACCGATTCTTTGAGGCATCGTTCCTGCGTACGCATT
>DAIOTI010000358.1:0-1911 GCA_036752105.1 Ilumatobacteraceae bacterium
TCCCAGACTGTGTCGTTCGCCGTCGGAGAAGAGTCGGGCCTCGAATTGTGGATTCGCACGTGAGCCGTATGCGATGGCTGCTCCGGTGGCTGCAGCAAGCTCGAGATGTCCCGACAAGAAGTCGGCGTGAAAGTGCGTCTCCAACACGAGCTCAATTCGAGCTCCGTGTTCAGCCGCTGCATCGAGGTATTGCTGCACATCGCGAGTGGGGTCGACCACGACTGCACGATGTGAGTCCTCGTCGACGATGAGGTACGAGGCTTGTGACAGGCAGTCGAGGTAGAACTGGCGCAGAATCATCGCGAATCTCCTTTGTTGTCGTTCGCTTCGTGCACGGCGAGCATTCCTCCTGTGAGGTTGATGGCGACGAAGCCGAGGTCAGCAAGTCGAGCAGCTGCTTGCCCGCTGCGATTTCCACTGCGACACAGCAGTGCAATGGGTACGTCAGGATCGAAGTCGGCGACATGGAAGAGAAGCTGACCGAGCGGAATGTTGACGGCACCGGGAAGTGTCCCCGTGGCAACTTCCTCCTCCTCGCGAACGTCGATGAGGACAGCGCCAGCGTCGACGACCTCGCGCCATCGAAGGACGTGAATTTCAGACGGTGGGGTTCGTTCGGCGTGGCCCATGAGACTTGACTATACCCCTAGGGGTATCGTATGCTCAACTCATGAAGTTGGAAGACGATGTCGTCAGTGAACTCACCAAGCGCCTTGCGCGTGTCGAAGGACAAGTACGAGCAGTACAACGCATGTTGAGCGAAGGCCGCGAATGCAAAGAAGTCATTGCTCAAGTGTCTGCGGCCAGTACGGCATTGGATCAGGTCGGTTTTCGTCTGTTGTCCGCCGGCATGCAGAAGTGTCTGCAAGACCCCAAGAAGGCCGGCAAAGAAGGCTTCACCCTCGAAGAAGTCGAGCGCCTCTTCCTGAAATTGGCCTGACCGGCGACCGGTACGCTCATCTAGCGATGCCGGAGTTGAACTTCACCCACCTCGACCCGTTGGGTCACGCCCGTATGGTCGACGTGACGCCCAAGGACGCGACCCATCGTCGGGCCGTTGCCAAGTGCAAAGTGTTCATGCAACCTGCCACTGCCGCGGCCATCATCAACCGTGAGGTGAAAAAGGGAGATGTGTTGGCGGTCGCCAGAGTGGCGGGCATTCAAGCTGCCAAGCGAACAAGTGACCTCATCCCGCTGTGTCACCCATTGCTGGTCGGGGCGGTGGCCGTGAACTTCGAGATAGGTGATGACTTCGTCGAGATCGAAGTGTCCGTTGACACCGTGGAGCGCACCGGTGTCGAGATGGAAGCGCTGCATGCGTGTTCCGTTGCGGCGCTCACGATCTACGACATGTGCAAGAGCGCGGACCGCGGCATGACAATCGGGGAGCTGGCACTCTGGGAAAAGACCGGGGGCCGATCGGGAACGTTCCGTCGACTGTCGACCCCGGAGGGCTCGTAATCACTCTTTGAGGCGCCAGCGCATGGGGTGGTCAGATGCCACAGTGCGACTGCGTCACGGTCGCAGAACCGCCATTTTCATGGTTCTGAGGGCCATCCACGCCTAGTTATCCACAGGGGATTGGCCGAGGTCGTCGCCTTGAGCGTTCATCCCCCGTACACTTCTCCTCACGCAACGGGCTCCGTCACGGGGCTGCGACAGTTCTCACACACAGGGCCAGATTCCGCATGAGCAAACTCATACTTCTCCTCGTGGGTGCCGCATGGATGGCGGTTCTCTTGCCGCCTCTTTTCCGTTCGCGAATCGATTCACGTCCGGTGTCGTCCATCACCGAATTCCGTCGCCAGTTGTACTCGCTGCAACGCACCCAGGCGCCCCTGCGGGCTCAGGCTCCGATGCGCGCCATGGCCCGGCCACTGGCACAGGCTCCGCGTGCACAGGCACCCCGAG
>DAIOTI010000359.1:0-1897 GCA_036752105.1 Ilumatobacteraceae bacterium
CGAAGACTGGCTGGTCAAGATTGGTGAAGTAGCGGCGCAGAACAGCAGATTCGGCGGCCGTGAACTCTTCTGGGACGTACACGGTCACAAGACGTAATGCTAGAAGTCCGGCCACGTGGCGTCGTGGATGGCAGACCCTCGAGAGACGAATGGCTACTTCTGAGTGAGCTTCCTCGGTCAGAGGACGCCGCGGTCTGGGTTCGCGCTCCGATAGTCGTCGTCGATCTGCTGACGGAGTGCAGCGTTGGTCCACAAGTCGAGAGCCGTGAGGGCCATGGCCTTTGCGCCGTCGACGATGGCTTGGTCGGCTCTCTGCGAGATGGCGTGCGAAGCGAATTCTGCGGTGTGGATTGCTGTACCACGGGGTGCAACTGCGATCATGGGGTGGATCGACGGCACGAGATGGCTGACGTTTCCCATGTCAGTGCTGCCAACCACCGCGTTGTCCACGCTCGTCTCCTGCACCTCACGTCCCACTGTTGCCGAGAATGTTGAATAGGCCTCGATAAGGGAACGATTCGTCACCATGTCTGCGTAGGGCGTTTGGTCCCAGGTGTGAGTCATCGAGCAACCGCAAGCAGCAGCTCCGGCTTCAAGTGCCGCCAGTACACGAGCTTTCAACGGCCTGAGAGTTTCGGTGTCATCTGATCTGATGTACCAATGCATAGCTGCTTCTCGAGGAACAATGTTGGGCTTGTCTCCGGCCTTGGTGAAGATGCCATGAACTCGTTCGGTCGGCCGGATGTGCTGGCGTAGCGCCGCGACGCCCATGTATCCGAGCACGGCAGCATCGAGTGCATTGCGCCCCTTGTGCGGCGCGGCCGCAGCATGACTCTCAAGTCCGTGGTACTGCACGAACAGCTGTTGAACCGCGATGGCTGAAATCTCAGCAAGATCTTCGTCTGCTGGATGCACCATCATCGCCGCCGACAGGCCGTCGAACGCACCTGCTCGAGCCATGAACACCTTTCCTCCGCCACCCTCTTCTGCCGGCGTACCCAGAATTCGGACACAGCCTCCAGCATGTGCAGCGACTCGAGCGAGAGCCACACCAGCACCCAGACCCGCGGCGGCTATGACGTTGTGACCACATCCGTGGCCGATGCCCGGAAGCGCGTCGTATTCGCAGATGACGCCGACACGTGGCCCTGTTCCGACCTCGCCAGTCACAGCGGTGGGCAACGAGTAGGCACCCCGCTCAAGTTCTACTCCAAGGCGTGAGGCGAGAGTGCACAACGCTTCGCTTGCATGGTGCTCCTCGAAATTGAGCTCTGGGTGCGCATGAATCTCGTGGCTGAGGTCGACAAGGTCTGATGCAATCGAGTCAATGTGTCGTACCACCTGATCGCGAAGTTCGATGACATCCTTCATGGCGCACTCCTTGAGAAATTCTGAATCTAAAGCTTCGGATCTGACAGTTCATTTGCTTCAAGGTCGCTATTCACGCCCTTTGGCACTGAGACAGACCACTCATCCGGGACGACCTCTAAGCGTATGTCACGCACGTACCCAATGCGATTCCCGTCGATTTTCAACAGCATGGTCGACGCGGAGGAGATACTGATGGTCTTCAGACGCGTGACTTCGATGTCGCGATGCGGTACGTGGTCTCCCCTCTTGGCACGCGACCATGCCTGAAACCGCTGCCGAAGACTCATCTGGTCACTCACGCGAAGAACGTCGATGAAGCCGTCATTCGCATGTGCTCGAGGTGCGATGTTTCGACCTCGCAGAATGCCGGTCAACGACACACACCAGATATCGCCCAGGAAGACACCACCTCGCCACCAAGGATTCCTCAGCACCACCGAACTGTATGCCCAGAGTTCATCTTCTCCGACAGCAACCTGAATGGCATCAAACGACAATTGCCATGTGACGCCCGGACATCTGATCG
>DAIOTI010000360.1:0-1889 GCA_036752105.1 Ilumatobacteraceae bacterium
GTCGACATTCACGGGCAACATGCTCATCAACGTCTTCTTACCGCAACGACGCAACGCGCTGCTCTGGACCACTATGGAAAAGTCGATCTCGGAGACGTGCAGAAGGCCCGCGAGGACGTCGCACGCATCGACGCTTCATTGGCGGAACTAGGCGGCGACGAACGTTCTCGTGCACGCGAAATCGATCTACTTCGCTTTCAGCTGAATGAAATCGAAGCTGCTGCGCTCGTCGACGCCGACGAAGACGTACGTCTATCTTCTGAAGAAGATCTCTTGTCGCGCGCCACGGCGTTTCGCGAAGCACTGAGCGGTGCTTATGACCTCGTATCTGGTGACAACGGTGTTCGCGACACCTTGGGTCGGGCAAGCGCATTGCTCGGCGCTACCGCTGGCGGTTCTCAATTTGCCGACATCGCCGGCCGGCTAGAGGCACTTCTCACGGAAGTCGACGACGTGGCAGCCGAGCTTCGCCGGGGGGCCGAGACCGTCGAGGAAGATCCCGAACGTCTGCAGGGAATTCGACTACGACGGCAACTTCTGGTCGATCTTCGTCGCAAGTACGGGGACTCATTGGCGGATGTCATTGCGTTTGCTGCTGATGCTCGACGACGGCTGGACGACCTTGAGAGCCACTCGAGCCGTGTTGCAGAATTGACTGCGGCCCGGGCATCGGCACTTGAGGCCTTTGCTCGGGCAGCCGTCATCGTGGGACGTGCTCGTCGTGCCGCCGCGCCGCAACTCGCTCGAGCCATTCAAAGCCGGCTGCGATTGTTGGCGTTGCCTCATGCCGAGGTGGACGTGGCTATCGGGGGCGATGAGACATCTGATGCGCTCGACGCCGGGTCTGATGTCTCTTATCTCATTTCGACTAACCCCGGCTCACCGCTTGCTCCGCTCACGAAAGTGGCATCAGGTGGTGAGTTGGCACGGACAATGCTGGCGGTTCGGCTGGTGTTGTCCGACGATCCCAGCACGATGGTGTTCGACGAAGTCGACGCCGGTATCGGCGGGGCCGCAGCGCTGGCCGTCGCACAGGCTCTCAGTGAGCTCGGAGCGCATCATCAAGTGTTCGCTGTGACCCACTTGGCGCAAGTTGCCGCGGCCGCGACTACTCATGTGGTGGTGTCGAAAGAAGTGGTGAACCGAGCAACCTTTGGGCGAGCCGAGATCGCCACTGGGGATGGTCGAGTGGGCGAGATCGCACGAATGCTGTCTGGAGGTGTGGCTGACGACAGTGCCCGCCGACACGCGACGGACCTGCTGGCAGAACTGGCGACAGGTGTCGAGCCTCGAGCCAGCAGGGAGGGCCGCGGTGCCAAAGGGACTACTCCGCCGGGAAAGGCGGGGCCGCGGCGCAAAGCGGGTTAGGATGAAATCCCGTTGGCGATGCACAGTTGACGGGAGAGTCGATGCCTAAGCACATCTTCGTGACGGGTGGCGTCGCAAGTTCCCTTGGTAAGGGTTTGACCGCATCTTCGCTCGGTCGTCTTCTCAAGATGCGTGGATTGCGCATCACGATGCAAAAGCTCGATCCCTACATCAACGTCGACCCGGGCACGATGAATCCCTTCGAACACGGGGAAGTTTTCGTCACTGACGACGGTGGAGAAACCGACCTTGACCTCGGCCACTATGAGCGATTCATCGACGAAAACTTGACGCGATCATCGAACGCGACGACCGGGTCGATCTATCAGGCGGTGCTAGCCGCAGAGCGACGAGGTGATTATCTCGGAAAGACGGTGCAGGTCATTCCGCACATCACCGATGAAATCAAGCGACGTATCAGGCGACTAGCCACCGACGACGTTGATGTGGTGATCACGGAAGTCGGCGGCACTGTCGGAGACATCGAGATTATGCCGTTCCTCGAGGCCATTCGACAGTTC
>DAIOTI010000361.1:0-1868 GCA_036752105.1 Ilumatobacteraceae bacterium
CACCATAACGGTCACATTCACCAACTGTGATTATTACAACCTTTGGTCAGCCGATGGAGAGCCTCTTGACGACGGACCGGCAACTTCACAGTTGACACTCAATGCTGGTGAATATCTCATGGTGTGGAAGGACGGCGAAGACATGGTTCGGGTTTTCACGGGAATTGTTTATGAGGGACGGACCCCGCCGGGTGAGCTTCAGTACCGTCAAGATGTGACTATTCCACTCGATGCACGAACTTTTGACGCCGGAGCAGTCGATGATGAGGATGAAGGAGAGCACTGGTTAGGTGGCAAGAAATTATGCGCGCTTGATGTGGAAGAAGGTGGACGCCATGTCTACACCACTCTCAACATCACAATTGATAGACCGGGTCGTTACACGTTCCGTTCAATTGCCACTGACCCCTTGGGTGAATATCTAGGCAACGATACAAACCCAATCGGTGATTCATTCCTCGCTCTGTATTCGAGTTTTGATCCCACCAATCCTGATGAGGGTGTAATTGGATGCAATGACGATCTCAATAATTTGTTTGACTACGACAACGTAGAGATGGTCGAAGTACTTGAAGACGGCACTTGGATGGAGGGACATCAGCCTTACTTTTCAGTTCAACTCGAACCTGGCGCTTACACATTGCTTATGACTACTTGGCGTGCAGTATCTAAAGCCGAATGGAACGCAGGTGACGCCGAGAATGAACTCCCATGGACACCAGGTCCAGCCACATTGACCTACGAATTGTGGGGCCCTGCCGAGGCTATTTGTGTTGAGAATGACCCCGTCTGCGACCCACCCGAGTCAACACTTCCGCCAACCGGTTCTAGCTCTGGGCCAGCAGCACCGATTGCGCTCATCGCTGTGATGCTTGGATTGGTTGGGGTTTTCGCAGTTAAGCGCCGCGTCACCAGCTAATAGTCATCGAACAAGCGGCAGTACCGATTGCGCGAACCGCGTGCATTCCTCTTTGTGGGGATAGCCAGAAAAGATGAATGCATCAATTCCGAGATCGCGATAGCGATTGATCTTGCCTGCCACTTCTAGAGGTGTGCCAACTATCGCCGCGCCGCATCCACTGCGTGCACGACCAATACCAGTCCAGAGATAATCCTCCACAAAACCGTCATTAGCTGATGTCTCGCGCAGCTCGGCTTGACGGCGTACACCAATACTTTGCGAATCTAGCGACTGCGAACGAATGCGATCCCCTTCACTTGCATCGACACCAGCAACGATCCAGTTCGCGGCATCAATGGCCTGCTCTGGTGTGTCACGCACAACCACATGACATCGATAGCCAAACCTTAGTGTGCGACCGTACGTAGCTGCTCGAGCACGCATGTCATCAATCGTCTCAGCGACCACCTCTTCCGTATCGGGCCACATCAAATAGACATCGGCTTCAGCCGCAGCAACATCTCGTGCCTCTTCACTTAGACCACCGAAATAGAACTGTGGATCGTGTGGTTTCTCTACAGCGATCCGTGGCGGGTCCAGATGGAGAGAATAAAACTCACCTTCGTGATCTAGCCGGTCACCACGTAGCAGAGTCCGCAATATTTGCATGGTCTCACGGGTGCGCGCGTATCGAGCACGACCATCCAGACTCTCCCCTGGCATCTCGGAAGAGATGATGTTGATGGTGAGACGTCCATTCAGAGTTTGATTTAGTGTCGCCATTTGTCGCGCCAATTGTGGTGGCCAAACTTCCCCACATCGAACCGCAACCAGCAACTTCATCGTGGACGTGAGCGAAGCCACCGACGACGCAAAGGACACGGTGTCAATACCCAAGGAATACCCAGATGGAAGAAGGATGTTGTCGAAGCCGCAGCGTTCTGCTTCAAGAACGATGTCACGACAG
>DAIOTI010000362.1:0-1868 GCA_036752105.1 Ilumatobacteraceae bacterium
GAAGTATTCGATCCTGGCCGATGAATGCGCCGCGAAGGCACCATGCCCGACTGGGTCTGCCGTATGGACGAATGCGTATGGACTTGCTGGGAAGTACATCATCCACGCTGTTGGACCGATGTGGAGCGGATCCCCAAACGTCACCAACGTGCTGTCCCAGCAAGAGTGCGACCAACTCAACCAACTCATTGACGCATACCATGCAATCTTCGGTGTGGCTGCGAAACTCGACATCACTTCGGTTGCCATTCCCTCCATTTCGACCGGCATCTACGGCCTTCCGGCTGATTTCGGTGCAGCGATAGCCAAGGGAGTCTGTGCGCGATACTCGAGCAAGTTCGACATCGAACTTTGGGGATACTCCCAGGCGGCCGTCAATACCCTCATGCAGGCCCCCACGAGTCAAGTGGCGACGGTGTTTGCGAAGTACGGAATATGTCCATGAGCTTGAGCTCTGCGCTCACGGGAGTGATGGTTGGCGCAGCAGTCGGTGACGCTCTCGGCGCACCGTTCGAATTCAAACCCGCGGGGACGTACCGAGAGAAGTTCCCGAATGCCGAGCTCGGCGGTGCTGGAGAGATGATCGGAGGCGGAACCTTCAGGTGGGCACCAGGAGAGTTCACCGATGACACGCAGATGGGCCTCGTCCTTGCGAGTTCACTCATCGACAACGATCATGAACTCGACGAATTCGACCTCTTCTCGAGATGGAAGGTGTGGGCCAAGTCAGCGAGCGATGTCGGCAACACCACCCGGCATGCACTCTCTTTTGACGACCCCTCTGAAGTGGTCTTCTCCAATCCTGAGATGGCTGCTGGTAATGGCGCACTGATGCGCACGTTCCCACTCGCGCTGATCAGTTGTGACGAAGACGCACGACGCGCGATGGTCCTCGCGCAAGCCGCCCTCACCCATCACAACCCTGATGCCGGATGGGGTGCGTGGCTCGCCGTCGCCACGATTCGCGGGTTCCTCGAGGGTGAGGATGGCTTCGAAGTGCTCGCTGAAGAATTGACGAAACTCCCGAAGGAGTCCAGAGAAAAATTCTCGCCGATGCTCGGACGAGCATGGCAACCCGCAGACAAGGCGGTCGGCAACGGAAGTGTCTGGGGCTGCCTGGCCGATGCGATTTGGGCGGTTCGTGGGGCGAGGAGTTTCGAAGATGCAGTCGTTCGTGCCATCGACCTCGGCGACGATGCGGACACCGTCGCAAGCGTGGCCGGCGCAATAGCCGGAGCAAAGTTCACCGAGCAAGCGATCCCTGGACGATGGTTGGCCTACGTACACGGGAATCTCACGAAGCCCGACGGCACCACCGAGATCGTGCGAGTCGAAGATCTCGAGAATATTGCACGAAAGCTCGCCGGTCTCGGCGGCCCCAAACCAGAACTTGAGCCAGAACGTGGACCTATTGAGGTTCATCCGGGGCTCTATGCCGCCAATCGCAATGCCGCTCGCAAGTGCCCCAACGACTGGGCAATCCTGTCGCTTTGCAGGACGGAGAGGATGTTTGTAGAACACCCCACTCGCCGACAGTGGTACATGGTCGATAATTCGACTGGGAATCCTGATCTTGGGTCTGCCGTCGACGACATCGTGCGGTCGATAGACCAACTCCTAGGAGAAGGGCGAAACGTCGTCGTTCATTGCGAGGGTGGTAAGAGTCGGACCTGCCTCGCATTGCAAGCATGGGCTATTCGACGACTCGGCATGAATGAGCGACAAGCACGTGAATGGCTGGGCCGAACGTGGACGTACTGCTCCGATGTGAATTCCTCGTTTACACACTTTCTTGAGAATTACTAGACGAACACTGAATCACGAGAGGGGAAATCATGGTCAGTGCTGACGCTCTCAACAAGCAGCTC
>DAIOTI010000363.1:0-1853 GCA_036752105.1 Ilumatobacteraceae bacterium
GATGGTCGCGGCCTGGGCGGCCGAACCTGAACACCACTTGATGCCTGTGCAGTCCACATTGAAATAACCAATGGTCGACATGGTCGCTGGCAACTTGAAGTTCTTCTGGATGGCCTCAGAGTTGTAGATGAAGAACACACCTTGGAACGTGCTGATCATCGTGTTCAACGCAGTTGCGACGGCGGGGCTGGCCGACGGCGACGTGATGTTGAATGCATTGAGGTTCACACAGTTTCCGCCACAGATGAGACCAGTACCAATGAGTGCATCACTCATCTGGGATCCATCATCTTTCTGTGAAGTATTGAAGAACTTGTCGTCGACCAGGTCGAGCTTGCCGTCGTTGTCGTCGTCGACGTCGACGAATGAGGGGAGGCCGTCATTGTCGGCATCGGCGCCGGCTTTGTTCTCGGTCGGGTCTGCGAACTTGCGCACTCCTGCACCACTCACACCGGTTCCTTTTCCGAGGTTGGCTCGTGCAGGCGGGCGTCCTCCGCTCACTGCCACAGAGCGACTGAGCACAGCCGAAGATGGTGCAGCGGTCGCCAAACTTGCGAATGTCTGGTCACTCGAAACCTTGATGGAGCCGAGGCTGACTGTCGAACCAGTGGCTGTCTTCAGATTGGTGAGGCCTTTCGTGGCCTTTGCCGCAGTCGTCTTCTTGTTCTTGGCATCGGTGTAACCCAACATCACCGGCCCGACATATGCACCGTCAGAGTTCAACACTGACAGCGTCATGCCGTTCGTGTCGGACTTCGGAATTCCCGACAGTGAAACCTTTCCACCCGTCGAACGCGCGAGGTATGCCTTACCCGACGACGCCACAGCCAACAATCGATAGTTCGATGCAAGTGACGCCTTGATTGTGGTCGTCTTTGAAGCTGCTTCAACCTGACCGGACAAGACGACGGATCCACCGACCACGACTGTGGCGACGGCGAGCAGACCTTTGATGCGACGAATATTCATGAGAACCCCTCCCGAGGAATCTGATGGTCTAACGATAGCCCCTACCGTGAGAAGAAGTGATCGAGACTTGGAATCATCTGGCCACCACATAGAGGACAGGTAGCACCGACGAGACGATTGCCGCAATGGCAACGAGGGCCGTCGACCTCGGCCCGCTCACATGGTTCCCCAACACATGGCGCCGCCGAGACAACAGCAAAATGACCACGATCAGAGGAGGTGCGGCAAGGCCGTTGAGAATTGCAGCCCAATAGAGCATGCGCACGGGGTTGGTGCCGACCAAGTTCATCAACATCCCCACGAGCATCGACGAAACGATGACCATATAAAAGGCCTTTGCCTGCGTCATCTTGAGACCCAGGCCCTCTCGCCATCCGAAAGTCTCTGCAATTGCATACGACGTAGACCCAGCCAACACCGGCACAGCGAGAAGTCCGGTGCCCAATATTCCGAAAGTGAACAACAACTTTGCAGCACTTCCTGCCAAGGGTTCAAGGGCCAACGCGGCTTCTTCGGCCGTGCTCACTGTTGTGATGCCGGCTTTGCCGAGCGTTGCAGCTGATGTCACCATGATCGCAAACATCACCAACACCCCTGATGACATACCTGCCACCACATCTCCTCGCATCGCTCGTAGATGTGTCTCCACCCCTTCGCCGTCTCCGGATGTCATTCCGTGATCTTGAAGCTCTTCGACTTCCTCACTCGTCTGCCAAAAAAAGAGGTATGGAGAGATGGTCGTACCGAACAGCGCGATGAATGCAGCGAGTGTCGGCTTTGAGAATGAGAATTCAGGCACGAGAACTGCTCCGAGGACATCGCCCCAGTCAACGTCGACGATGAACATCACCGCGATGTATGAGACGAGCGAGATGCACAACCAT
>DAIOTI010000364.1:0-1831 GCA_036752105.1 Ilumatobacteraceae bacterium
GTGCAAGGACGACCACCAGCGCGTAGGCGCCGACCGCATCGACTCCGGCGAGCCACAAGACGATGCAACCTGCCGTGCGGGTGATGCCGTCGAGACCCATCAACAATCCGTACGGAGGGAAGCGCCCAGATCCCGAGCAGATGCCGCGAGCCAAATGGAACGGCGCATACGACATGAATGCGAACACCAGCGCCAGAGTGACGAGGCCATATCCCTCGAACAAATCATTCGTGATCCAGCCAGACGCTGCGACGACCACGATCATGAGCAGTGCCAGCATCCCGAGCATGAGCGGCAGCACTTTCTGTACGACTGGCCGGCCGCCTTGGTTGAGTGCGCGACGGTGGGCGAGTGCACGACCGACTTCTTGTTCGACCGGCATGAAGAAGCCCGGAACCAACGCAAACGTCGTGAACCACAGTGCGACGATGGGTTTGAAATCTTCTTTTCCGAGCGCTTGTTGTCCGACCTTGAAGAATGCGTAACTGGCGACGCCAGAGATGACGAGCCCGATTGCCACCGGAATTGTTCCCTCAGGAAGGGGAATTCGCGGCGGGTCTGACACCGCTCCGCCGGCAGAATCACCGACGGATGTGAGACGCGGCTCGTTTGTCACTTGAGCGAGGCTAGTGGGGCTCGCCGGTGACGTTTGTGTTACCTGCGGAGACAGAAGAGGCGTGCGCGACGCCTGCTCGTCACTTGGCCGTGTTGAAACGGTCCTTGACAGTCTGCTTCAGCGTCGAAGTGATGGTCTCGGTGACCTCGCGACGGCGAACCTGCGCCTTCTGGAACGTCAGAACGCCGAAACCAACAGCGGTGTAGCCGGCATCCTTTGCTCTTTGCACGACAGGTGCAGAAGCGATCTTGGCAACATCAACGTTCGGCAGGGGCAGATTCGCAACGTTTATTTTTGCCACTGTCTGCTTTGATGCCTCGATCAACTTGGGAACCGCAATGAACTTCGGAGCCTGAATGAACTTGGCCACGTCGAGTTTCTTGATGTCAAACGACGTGAGGTCGATCGAATGAATCGACGGTAGGGATGCAGGAAGCTTGGGGAGGGCAGGAATCTTCATGCACGCAAAATACCCCGATATGCAAACTTTTGCAAGCACAATCCGGGCAGGATGCCCCAAGTCCTCGTGGGGTGATGGGCAACGCCCCTCAAGGGCTTCGACAGGCCCAATCTGGGCATGTTCTGTAGCCTCACATGAGCGTGTCTGACATGGCCCCCGATTCCGTGGGCGCCTCACCGGTGTCCCAGCCAGACCCTTCCGCCCTGGGTAACAGCGATGTGCCAGCGGTGGTTGCGGTCATGGTCCTTCACCAACCTGAGGCAGCGTCCTTGGGTGTGGCCCCGTGGTTGCACACGTCTCTTCTCGCTCTCGCAGCCCAGGACTATCCGAACCTTCAGTACTTGGTCCTTGTCACCGGACGTCATGACACTGCGTCTGCAGGGCCGATCGCCGATGCTGTCGCAACCGCGCTACCGACGGCAGTAGTGCGGTACCTCGGAGCCAATCCCGGTTTTGGATCGGCGTGCAACACGGTTCTTGAGTTGGTTGAAGGTGATGCTGGGTTCTTCTGCCTCATGCACGACGATGTCGCACTCGCCCCCGACGCGATCACACGACTCGTCGAAGAGCTGTATCGCACGAATGCGGGTCTCGTCGGACCGAAGTTGGTGGACTGGGACGACGCGACTGTGCTGCAGCACGTCGGCGTGCAAGTCGACCGTCTCGGAGAACGAGATCCGATTGTCGACGCGGGAGAGAAAGACCAAGAACAACATGACGCGGTTCGCGACGTGTTCGTGTTGCCGACGGCGTGC
>DAIOTI010000365.1:0-1825 GCA_036752105.1 Ilumatobacteraceae bacterium
GGTGGTAGTACACCCGTGTCGGGCGAGATACGCTTTCAGGCTTAGGCGGTGTCTCTTTCGGATCGTTCACGTCATCCTCCAAGGAATAGTCGATCCTGAACTACTCGATGGCGTACGAAGCGAAATCGAGGAGACCTTCATTCTCCCGCCGCCCGAGAAAGTTCCTGAGCTTGGTGGAATTCAGCCGGGAATTGGTCGATTCCAAGATGCATGGCGACTGTGCCCCACTGTGGCGAAATTGGCTAGTGCACCTCGTGTCATCAGAGCACTTGAAGAGTTGTATGGCGCGCAGCCGCATCCTTTCCAAACTCTGACGTTCTCGGTTGGTACTCAGCAATTGTCACACTCAGATCACATTCACTTCAGTTCACGTCCGCTTGGCTTCATGTGCGGTGCCTGGGTCGCACTCGAGGACGTGACCGACGACAATGGACCACTTTTCTACTATCCCGGCAGCAGCAATCTTCCCTACATGGATTACGTGTCTCTCGGCATCGATGTTTCGAAGTACGACCAAGAGCCTCAGGCATACGGCGAATACGAACAGATGATTGACGAGTTTGCACAGCTAAACGGATATGTCAAACGAACGTTCACGGCTCGCAAGGGTGATGTTCTGATTTGGGCGGCGAATCTCATTCACGGTGGATCACCTGTAAGGAGTGTTGGTTCATCGCGCTGGTCCCAAGTCACCCATTACCTCTTCGATGATTGCGTCCATTACACGCCCCGGCTTTCCGATGAAGTGCAGGGGAAGTGGTACGTACGTAAACCAATCGATGTATGTACGGGCCTGCCTATTCGTTCGGCCGCTACCGAGGAGGTTGTCGTCGACCGTCAACCTTCCCCGACGCCTGAGCCTCTGAACGAGCAACTGATTGACGAGTTGAAATCTCAGATCGATTCGTTGAGCACGCGCGTGACGAATCTCCGAAATGAACTTGATTCACTACGTAGGACGAAGATCTTCAGGTACACACAGCCACTTCGTCGTATCTATGGCCGCCTTCTACGAAATCGGTAGTTGACTAACGGCCTGTCGGGCAGAATGGTGGTGTGACGGAGACAATTCAGGTTTTTAGCGCCCTATTAGCGGTGCTTTCTGCTCTCGGAGCAATCCTCGTCTTCGCCTCACTTGTGTCCGGTCCCAAGGGTCGTGTGCTTATCGCAGGCGTAAAAGATGTCGCCCACTGGTTGGCGTTTGCCGTAGCTGCTGCGTCGATGGTCGGAAGTCTCTACTTCAGTGAAGTCGCCGAGTATGTGCCATGCAAGCTGTGTTGGTACCAGCGCATCGCCATGTACTCACTCGCGGTGATACTTCTTGTTGCAGCAATCAAACGAGACCGAGGCGTGACGAAGTATGCACTTCCACTTGCCATCATTGGTGCAGGCATCAGTACATACCACTACTTGCTCGAATGGTTTCCGTCGATAGAGACCGACGTGTGTTCAATCGACGTGCCGTGCACCACAATCTGGTTCAGGGAATTCGGTTTTGCGACGCTGTCATTTATGGCTCTCAGTGGCTTCTCACTGATCATCGCCTTGATGATCGCTCTTCAGGTTCGAAAGGAACAATGACATGAACAAGGTGAATTACGAAGGAAAAAAGGGTTTGTCAGGAAAGACAATCGGTATTGCCGTAGCGGTCGTTGTTGTGCTTGCGGCGGTGGTCGCAGTGGTGACAAGTAGTGGCAGTGACTCGGTGTCGACCGACACGACACTCGCTGGCCCAACGACAACCGGAGCTGATGGTGCAGTTGCACCAGCCGAGACACAGCCCGTGCAGTATGACGGCACGTTGCCGATGTTCGAGAGCGAGACC
>DAIOTI010000366.1:0-1815 GCA_036752105.1 Ilumatobacteraceae bacterium
TTCGGCCGACTCCGCGTCGTTGTGGCTCGAAGCTCGTCAAGCGATGTTGTTGGCAAAGTTACGCAACGGGGCAGGTGCCGCAGACGCACGCATGGCACTCGAAGTCGCAACCATCGGTGGAGCAGGTTGCCTCGGTCGACTAGGTGAAATCGGATCTTTGGAGGTCGGTGCCGTAGCTGACATTGCAGTGTGGTCACTCACAGGTGTGGCTTTTGCTGGCGCGATAGCCGACCCGATTGAGGCGTGGTTGCGCTGTGGTCCAACTGCGGCACGTGACACGATCGTGCATGGTCGAGAAGTCGTTCGAGACGGTCGGCTCGTGAGTGACAAAGTCGATGAGATGTTGTCGACCCACCGAGTGCTTGCTGCACGCATGCAGCAGATTCTCTGATCAGTCATGTGGAGTGCATTCTGGTTGAGCTTCGGTGTCATCTTCGTTGCTGAATTGGGGGACAAGAGTCAGCTCATGGCACTCGCATTCGCGACGCGCTACAAAGTGGTGCCTGTTCTCATCGGTATCACCGTCGCCACTGCGATCGTGCATCTGGCGTCGGTCGCGCTCGGCGGAGTTCTCGGTGCGGCACTTCCGACCAAGCCCATCAACTTCGTCGCTGCAGTCGCATTCGTGATCTTCGGACTCTGGACGTTGCGTGGCGACGAGTTGAGCGAGGCGGAAGAGAATCGTGCTGCACAAACAGCACGAAGCGTGGTGTTCGCAGTCGGGTCGGTGTTCTTTCTTGCAGAGCTCGGCGACAAGACAATGCTCGCAACGGTCACTTTGGCTACACGCGAAGGCCTCTTCGGCACGTGGCTCGGTTCGACTGTCGGAATGGTGATCGCGGATGCTCTCGCGATCGTCATCGGCAGAGCACTTGGCAAGCGGCTGCCTGAACGCACCATCAAGATCGGTGCAGCAAGTGCGTTCTTCGTGTTCGCTGCGCTGTTGTTTGTGGAAGCGCTCAGCTAGCACCCCAGCGCGACTGACCGAAGCGATAGCCGACACTGCGAACTGTCTGGATGAGGTTGGCGTGTTCTTCGCCCAACTTGGCACGTAGACGACGAATATGGACATCGACGGTGCGCGCTCCGCCGTAGTACTCGTACCCCCACACTCGTGACAGCAACACTTCGCGAGTGAACACCTTGCCTGGGTTCTGAGCAAGAAACTTCAGCAGTTCATATTCCATGAAAGTGAGATCGAGTGGTTTGCCGTTGAAAGTGGCTTGGTAGGTCTCGAGGTTGAGAGAGAGTCCGGAGTACTCCACCATCTCGGCACCTGACACCGAACCACCTGCGAGCCACAGAGCATGACGTAGGCGCGCTTCCAACTCACGAGGATGAAACGGAGCCAAGCAGAAGTCGTCATACAAGTCATCGCGCAGTTCAAGGTCGGTGATCTGCGCACCGGTCACCAACACGATGACCGGTGTCACTGGGTTGTCGCGCTTGCGCAGTGAGCGGGCAAATGCCCATGCCCCCTCCGGGTCGGTTTCGCACGACACAACTGCGCCACCCCAACCTTGGGCAGGTTCGGCACGCTCAGCTTCTTCTGGGTTCGCAACTGCCTTCCAGCGAAAGCCTGAGAGGTCGAGGAGGCGCGCGACATCGGGTGACGCCGGATCGGGAAAGACGACGAGTGTGTCGATGTCGGTCACTTCACCACCTACATCGACTTCAGATAGCGGTTCAACTCGAACGGAGTCACCTGCGTCTTGTACGAGCGCCATTCATCGCGCTTGTTTCGCAAGAACCATTCGAACGTGTGCTCACCGAGACATTCAGCAACGAGTTGCGAGCCCTCCATGACCTTCAAAG
>DAIOTI010000367.1:0-1801 GCA_036752105.1 Ilumatobacteraceae bacterium
ACTTGAGTCGTGGATACATATTCTTCCGGCTGCTTCAGAACATTGACCAAGATTGATGACGACGCTGCGACGGTCGTAATGATCAGGAGGGCAATAAAGGGCGGTTTCCAGGACCGTGACAATACGCGGGCTGTACTAGCAAGGGCTACCACGAGGATTGCTGCAAACGCAATCGGAAAGGTGATCAGCGAGGCCTGTCGAGGTATGACCCGAGAGAGCACACCGTGATTTATCTCGATGGACATCGCAATGAATCCGATTGCTCCGACTGAAATTGACAATGCGATTGGAGTTGCTGAAAGCTTCTCGATTTGCGAGGCAAACCCAATTCCAGTGATGAGTGCGGCACACATCGTGGTCACATTGAAGAAGTAGAGTTCGGCCGAGCCTCCAGACACGATAAATCTCAAACCGCCAACTGCTGCAGACGCTAGGAGAAACGTGAGCAAGAGGGTTTCAGCATTCGATCGACTCTTGCGCCAAATGCCTATGGATCCGACGAACATCGTTGTCAAGACGAAGATGATCAAGAGAATAGGGATAAGTGGATAGAAACGAGAGTCTGGTGCAAGGTTCGCAAGATTCCATGACACCGTGTACTGGCGTTGCTCCCATGAGTGGGGGCTAAGGAAGACTAGGTATGTCCCGACCGAAGTAACAGCAACAACGGCCGGGAGTATGAAGCTCCTCGTGGTTCGTTCTCGGCACCACATCACAAAGAGCGTCAAGAAGGTCCCGACGAGGACGGCAACGCCAAACGGCGCTTTAGCAAGAAAGGCGACGGCAATGAGAACAGGAATTGCAATAGTTGCTCCGCGAAGACTCTTTTTTCCAAGGGCAATTAATGAAATGGGTACGAGCAGCATCCACATGAGTGGCGCAACATTTGACGTGTTCAAGACATGATAAAAACGAATTGGGTCGACCACGGTCGCGGTCCCAAAGAGCACTGCAACAGCGGCAGTACCAGCAATTCTTCGAATACCGGTCGCGCTGACTAGGGCAAAGATGAGCCATGTCGTCATGGCAAAGGTCACCGTCGGAACCACGTGGAGTGTCGCGACAAATGGAGTGGCTCCAGACAACTTGTCAACGAGTCCTGACCAGGCGAGAGAAAACCAGTGGTATCGCACCGACGTTCCAATAGCCGCCGCATAATCACCAAATCCGAAGTGTGCAAGTGACCAGCTCATTGATTCGCTGAACACGAAGTCGTCGGACCCCGTATAGAGAGGGCGCAATAGCCAATCGCCATAGTTCGGGGTTGAGGGTCGTGCGATGAAAAGTACGGCTAACCAGATCGCAGATCCAACGAACGACGTGGCGATCGTCCTTGGTGCTGATTCCGAGATTCGTTTGATAGAAGTCAATCCACATGTGAGGCCTAGCAGGATGATTGCAGGCCACCATCCGCGAGTGAAGACCCCATATCCGCTCATTACTACGAGTGGTGTTGCTGCAAGTAGCCGAAAGTCAACAATTTGAGGTGCGGGCATGATCGGACCCGTTGTCTTTTGTGCAAGAACGATGACCGCCAGGGCGAGCACGGTCTGACCAACCCACGCGGGAGCATTGATGTCGATCGTGAGGGCAAGCTGGTCGGTGACCGTTGAGGTGAGGGACCCTACAGCGAAGGCAACGGCAATTGTCTCTACCGCGGAGAGTTCGATTTGGACCAGACGCCGGACAATGACGAGTCCGACGAGTGATTGGAATGCGAGGATGAAGAAGGTTGCGATCGAGTCGCGCACTGGAACGCCGTTGTACGTTGTCCATCCCAGGTAAAGGGTGCCGATGAGGG
>DAIOTI010000368.1:0-1798 GCA_036752105.1 Ilumatobacteraceae bacterium
GGGTAACCCATTGGCAATCGTCGGGTTCATACTGCTGATACTCGCGCCAGTCATCGCGGCGATTCTTCAAGCAGCAGTAGGTCGTCGTCGCGAGACGCTTGCCGATGTGTCTGCGTGTCAGATGACGAGATACCCCCCGGGGCTCATCTCGGCACTCGAGAAACTCAAGGCAGACACCACTGTGACGCACGCCGCATCGACCGCGACGGCCCACATGTGGATCGAGCAGCCTCTGTCCGGTGTGGGTGACGCAGGTCGGCTGTCGCGATTGCATAGTCTGTTCAATACCCACCCACCGCTCGAAGAGCGCATCGCACTTCTAAGGGAGATCTGACATGGGTCGACAATTTGCATCAAAGAGCCGCGTTCTCGCACTGATCGTGACTGCAACAGTCGCATCATCGTTGCTCGCAGCTTGCGGAGGCGGAGCAGCCACCGAAGAAGGGGCTGGGGCAATCACCGACACCACCACCGATGGCATGACCACGACGACACTGCCTGGAAAGGTATGGCCACTCACCGGCCTGCCGCTGGACGAGGCTGATGAACTCACCTCGCTACGCCCAGCTCTCGTCGCCAAGATCGACGCACATCCTCTTGCCAACCCACAGACCGGTCTGCAAGCAGCCGACATCGTGTTTGAAGAAAATGTCGAGCGCCTCACTCGTTTCGCCGCAATCATGCATTCCAAGGGCAGTGATCCGGTGGGGCCGTTGCGCAGTGGTCGCACCCAAGACATCGACATTCTCGGTGCGTACAACAAGCCGCTGTTTGTATGGAGCGGTGGAAATGTGCGCGTGACGAAGGCTGTCAATGACAGCGATCTCGTCAATGTGGGTCATTCCGCATCACGCGGCAAAGGTGGCTACTACCGCGAGAAGACCCGCAAGGCGCCTCACAATTTGTACGCAAAGACCACGGACTTGTGGAAGCTCGCGCCAGAGGGTTCTGGGCCGCCCCAAGCACAGTTCGTGTATCGCGGGACAAGCGATGCAATGCCTGCCACGGCCGCACCCGCAGCTGGCACAAAGGTGTCGATGGACAACATGAAGGTCTACTGGCAATGGGATCCATCTACATCGTCATACATTCGTTTTGTCGAAGACTTGAAGCGCGTCAGCCAACCACACATGGACACAGACGGAACCCAAGTCAGCGCAGCGAATGTCGTGGTGCTGTACGTCGAGTACAAGCGCTCGAAAGCTGACCGCAAGAGCCCGGAAGCTCAGACCATCGGTAAAGGTCTCATGGCGGTGCACACCAACGGCGTCTGGATCGGTGGAACGTGGGAACGCAAGGAACGCACTCAACCGTTCACGCTCAAAGACACTGCTGGTGCGGTGGTACGTCTCACGCCTGGGCGCACTTGGGTCGAGTTGGCGCGGAACTATGCACAAGCGATTGTTCCGGTCGGCGTCGACCCGAAGAAGGTTGCCTGGCCGAAACTGTGAGGCTCGCTTCGGGCGAACCCATAGGGTCGTCTGTACGCTGAAGACATGTCATCTTCCGCTGGGAACCTCACCGGTACGGTCCGCGTCAAGCGCGGGCTAGCCGAGATGTTGAAAGGCGGCGTCATCATGGACGTCGTCACGCCACAACAAGCGCGTGTTGCCGAAGATGCCGGAGCCTGTGCTGTCATGGCGCTCGAGCGTGTACCTGCCGACATACGCAAAGACGGTGGTGTCGCACGCATGAGCGACCCAGAAATGATCGAGGGCATCAAGGCCGCGGTCACCATTCCGGTCATGGCGAAGGCGCGCATCGGGCACTTCGTCGAAGCCCAGATTCTCGAGGCCCT
>DAIOTI010000369.1:0-1795 GCA_036752105.1 Ilumatobacteraceae bacterium
TCAACGAAGCAGCATCGATCCTTCACGTCGACGTGTCAGTCATCCCCTTTGACCGCTACGAGCCCCGCGCGACGGGAAGCTCGCTGCAAATCTCGACCCGAGATTCCTACGTAGCGGACATCGACGACGCCCTTGCACTCGTCGTCGCAGCGAAGCCCGATCTTGTGATCTACAACGCTGGCATCGACATCTGGCCGTCTGTCGACCAGTCGGTCGTCCATGAGCGGGAGTCCCGCGTGGCAAAGACCATCGTCTCGCACGGCATCGGGTGTGTCGTCGTCATGGCCGGCGGGTACGGCCAAGACTCCGACATCGTCCCCCTCCACCTCGCGACTCTGCAGGCATTCGCTGAGGAATGTTCCGAGGCGGACTATGTCAGGACACTCGTTGGAATCCCATCGAACGAACATATGTCGCGAACTGGAACCTGGGACAGGGAAACGAAGGTCAGCGACGACATAAATGAGGACGGGACGCCACGCTGCTGCGGGAAGGCCGTCCCCATCCTCTATGGGTTCCCTGGTGAGGACACCCGGAGGCTCGTCGAACGTGGCGAAGCCGTCTTGGGTGGATGCGTGATTTCGATGCCGCCAATGCCGACCCACAGGTGCCTCCGCTGCGGATCGGACCTCGTCCACCGAGATCTGCTCCGCCGATACGGTATGCGCTTCATCTGAACCAGTTTGGAACCACCTTTCACTCACACACCCCTGGAACACTCTTTCGATTGAATTTGGAGGCACAAATGGACTCGCGACACGATGGACTGCAGTTGACCAACGACACCCAGCCGACCGCTGACCGACGGTTCTCGAAGAATGATTACACCTATCAACTTCTCGAGAAGCTCGAAAGTCGCGATCTACGCGACCTCCTCAATGAGCTCGTGACCAAGGACCTCAAATTAGTGACGTCATTCCTCCACATTCGCGATTTGCGAAAGGGCGAAGTTAGTGAGACACAGGCCGACTTCGTTCGAACAACTGCGCTCAGGATGTACGCATCTGGCGCCGTCCGGGTCATCATTGATCGCCTGATAACCGCTCTCGACGAAAAGACGAAGGAAATCCTCGGCAAACACTACGCAAACCCCTCGAGACGAAGAATCAAAAAACTTACCGATGTGCTGATAGCCGAGTTTGGTCCTCTGAAGACGAAGATGTTCTATGCAGACGCAATCGACGGTGAGGCTCGCGCGTCCCGACATCTCTTGAGCGAACTCTCGCAGCGCGAGTCACTCTCCATCGATTTGTACCTCCACGATGAGTCCCCACTCGGCCCCATCAGCCCAAGACCAGCACCAGCAGAACATGTGAAATTGTCCCGCAAGGAACGTCGTGCTGAGGACAAGCACGAAAGAGACGTGCGCCGATCACAAGCAAGGACATCACGCCAGCAGGATCGACTTCGCAAGAAAGACCGCGCACGAAGCGCAACTCCGGTCGCGCCGACCGAGCCTGAATTGCCGACACAACCGAGCCCCATTCAGGAGACCAAACTTCAACACGGGCACCTCCGTCGATATCGCAAGGCGTCAACAGACCACCCTGACACTGGTTCGATCAAATCGGCGTTCGTCTCGTTCGAGAAGGAGGATCCATCCGAAGGCAAGGTCCGGCCATGCGTCGTTGTCGCAGTCGCACCGAATTACTACATCGTGCGACCCATCTACTCGCGCGCTGGCTACTTCGCAGGAACTTGGAGAGCAGTGCTCCTCGCTGACTGGCGAGAAGCTGGACTTGACCATGAATCGGTCGTCGGACACAAGACCCACAAAGTAAGACTGGTTCATGTC
>DAIOTI010000370.1:0-1772 GCA_036752105.1 Ilumatobacteraceae bacterium
CTCAGGCGGTCAATGCCAGCGCATCAGTATCGCCCGCTCCATCGCACTCGACCCCGAGCTGCTCATCTGTGACGAACCCGTATCGGCACTCGACGTTTCGATTCAGGCACAAATTCTGAATTTGCTTCAGGACATGAAGGACCGTTTCGGGCTCACGATGATCTTCATCTCCCATGACTTGTCTGTCGTCAAGCAGGTGTCGACTCGGGTGCTCGTCATGTACTTGGGCAAGGTGTGCGAGGTCGCACCCCCCGATACTCTCTATGCAAACCCGGCACACCATTACGCGAAGGCACTTATCGGCTCAGTTCCGGTTCCCGACCCACGACGTGGTCGGGCGAAGGCAACCATCGAAGGTGAGCCACCGTCTCCGATGAATCCTCCGTCCGGGTGCCGCTTTCGTACTCGCTGCCCTGCCGCCACTGACCTCTGTGCCCAGCAAGAGCCCGAACTTCGTGAGATCGCCAGCGGTCACTTCGTGGCCTGTCATCACCCGAACCCACGCTGATCGTGTCGCGACCGGTCATCATCGAGGTCGCGGTCAACGGGCCAACCCGAAAAGAGCAACAGCCTCGCGTTCCGATCAGTATCGACGAGCTCATCAGCGACGGTCTCGAGTGTCTTGCGGTTGGCGCATCAATTTTCCATCACCACGACGAATTTCGATCTTTCCCCGACAAAGAACCGCTCTCAATGGCGCGACGCAGCGCGGAGGTGTTTACCGAGATTCAACGTCAGTTCCCACGAGCACTGATGTATCCGACGGCAAACGCCTATCACTTGTCTGATGGTGTGAAGATGTGGGAACACCACGAGCATCTTGCCGAGCTGGGACTTATCGACATGGCATTACTCGACCCCGGTTCGACCTTGTTGTGGCGTCCAACCGATGACGGCGGACCAGGCTCGGGCATCTTGTACGGATACTCACCCCGCGACATCGCCACCATCAACAGTCGCTGTCGCGACCTTCAACTCGCTCCGAGCATCTCGTGCTTTGAACCTGGATATGTACGCATCGTGGCCGCGTACGCGCGGTCTGGCCAGTTGGCTCCCGGTGCATTGGTGAAGCTGTACTTCGGCACAGACCGCCAACCATTCGGTCTTCCACCCTCGAGAGCAGCACTTGACCTGTATCTCGATCTGCTTGCCGACGCTCAACTTCCGTGGGCGTGTGCTGTTCTGGGTGGTGATCTCGCGAGGTCAGGCTTTGCCGAAGAGGTATTGGCCCGTGGCGGTCACTTGCGCGTCGGCTTGGAGGACTACGAAGGTGATCGCCAGGTGAGCAACCACGAATTGGTTGCCGAAGCTATTGAGGTCATTCGCCGAAGTGGCAACACAGTCGCGACTCACGAGGAGACCCGAGCAATTCTCGGAATCAGATAGCGAGTTGCACCTTCTCACTGACCGCTGGAATCACTGTGGTTCCAGAGGTGCAGGCCGCTGTCGCCGTCACACTCGGAAGAGTCTTTCCGCGTTTCACCGCGCCGATCTTCTTTGCTTCAGCTTTGAGTTTGACGGCCGAGTAGTTGACGATTGCCACACCATCAGCGCCAGCGGTGGCAGTCAGCGTCGACTTTCTCGCTCCGTTGGAAAGTGTGATGGAACACTTTGCACCGGCAACGGTCGCAACATGGACTCCTTCGCCTGCCGTCACGATGCCCTGTCCCCCGGCCTTCAACGGCGCAGGACGCAGAATCGTCGACTTTCCCGATCCCTCGGCGAAGGTCAACTTCATCGCACCTTGATCGGGGTCGACCTGTGGACGATTG
>DAIOTI010000371.1:0-1766 GCA_036752105.1 Ilumatobacteraceae bacterium
GTCATGGACCTCCAAGACCCGTCGGCCAAAATGTCCAAGTCGGCATCGTCTGACCTAGGAATCGTCTATCTCACCGATGACAACGCGGCCATCGACAAGAAGTTCAAGCGAGCAGTCACAGACAGCGAGGGAGTGGTCCGATTTGATCGCGACTCGAAACCCGGTGTGAGCAATCTGCTCGAAATTCTTGCTGCTTGCACCGGAGGCAATCCCTCGGACTTGGCATCTCACTATCAGCAGTACGGACCGTTGAAATCGGACACGGGTGCCGCTGTCATCTCGCTCGTCGAACCAATACGCGCTCGATACAACGAACTGCTTCAGGATCCTGCAGAACTTGCACGACTGCTAGCAAAAGGAAACGATCGAGCCAGAGCTGTTGCGTCTCAGACGCTCGCCAGAGTCCACTCGGCAATCGGACTTCTACCTCGCGCCTGACCAAGAGTCAGCGGAAAGCATCCAACGACCGTCGCTAGATGTCGTCGGCAACACGAAGCGCACGTTGCATCTCCACTGGCCCATCACCGTTGATCAATGCGACAGTCAATGGATCACTGATACCCGCCAACATTCGTACCCCGATGGCTTCGTGCCTCAGGTACATGTGCATTCGAGGGGTGCGGCCACCGACACAGGTGGCAACTATTCGACCGAGTGTCGACAGTCGTGAAGCGCTCTTTCCGACATCGTGCAACAACGCAGCACATCTCTCAGATTTCGTTGCTGTCGGTCGAATGGCGATGTACCGACGTAGAACCATCACTGAATGAGCCTTGTCTGCCATCTGCATCGCCGACCACATCGCAAACTCTGCAGGTGCCAATGTTTCCTCGACGAGACTGATGTCGGGTGCCGTCAATCTTGGGCGAACTGAATGCCGAGTTCGTCGAACAAGGTGACGCAACCGACTCACGAACTCTTCCCTCTCGCTCGCGGGTGATGCGTCTTGTACACCTCGAATAGCCGCTCTTGGGACACCTTCGTGTAGATCTGCGTGGTCGAAATAGTGGAATGTCCGAGCATCTCTTGCACGATGCGTAGGTCAGCTCCGTGTTCCAGCATGTGCGTGGCGCAGCTATGCCGCAACGAGTGAGGCGACAAGTCTTCGGCCAGCCCGACAGCAAGGCCCGCACGTTTCACGACATCCCACGCTTTCTGCCGATTCATTCGACGACCACGATTGGTCAGAAAGACCGCGTCACGATCGTCGCTCTTGACCCAATTGTCGGGAACCAAAAGATTTCGACCATCACGTGCGAGATATTCCTCGAGTGAGGTGCACGCCTTTCGACCAAAGGGGACGACACGTTCTTTTGACCCTTTGCCGAACAGCCTCACGAGACGCCCACGCATGTCGAGGTCATCGAGATTCAAGCCACACATCTCACTGATACGCGCCCCTGTCGCGTACAAAAACTCGAGCATCGCCCTGTCACGTCGGGCAGCAGCATCGTCCCCGGTCACGGCTCCGAGAAGCACTTCGACATCGTCTTCGGAGAGCGGTTTGGGCACGCCGGTCGGCACACGAACACCGTCAACGAGCGCGGTCGGGTCGTCCGGTCGCAACCCCTCCACCACGGCGTAGGAGAAAAACATCCTCAGGGCAGCCATGCGTCGAGCAGTCGTTGCCACAGCTTCGCCGGTTCCACGACACTCATCGATGTAGCAGTCGACGTCAGCTGCAGTGAGATGTTCGAAGTCACATGCAGACTCAGCCATCCACGCGCTGAAATGTGCGAGATCTCGACGGTACGCAGACAACGTGT
>DAIOTI010000372.1:0-1760 GCA_036752105.1 Ilumatobacteraceae bacterium
ACTCGACACCGAGAGACGACTCTAAGCGTTGCGCCGGCAAAACCGTTGCATTAGCGGTGACCTAGTGTTCAACGTGATGAACACACCTCATGACTCACTGTCGTCACAACCGAAAGCGGCAACGTCCCACACTGCAGTCGCCAACTCGACGGTCTCTGTGCCAAGTGACGACCGTGACTTCGAACGTGCCCGTCGCGGGCTTGTTGCACGCCACGCGGACACCAAACTGCGCGATTCCAAAGGTCGCATCGTGTCAGACGCTGATGCCTACTCGTTCCTGTCAGCTGATGCACCAAACACCGTGAACCCCAGCCTCTGGCGACAAGCACAACTGAACGCCGAGCACGGGTTGTTCGAAGTGGTCGATGGCATGTGGCAAGTGCGCGGTTACGACATCTCGAACATCACCTTCATCAAAGGCACGACCGGTTGGATCGTCATCGATCCGCTCACTCATGAAGTCACAGCCAGCGAATCTCTTCGTCTTGCAAATGAACACCTCGGTGAACGTCCGGTTGTCGCTGTGATCTACACCCACTCACACGTCGACCATTTCGGTGGTGTTCTCGGAGTGACCACTCAAGAAGACGTCGATGCAGGGCGATGCGTCGTCATCGCGCCCGAAGGCTTCCTACGTGAGACGGTCGGCGAAAATGTCATTGCGGGCCCGGTCATGGGCCGCCGAGCGATGTACCAGTTCGGTTCGGCCCTACCTGCTGGCGAGCGACAACACATCGACTGCGGGCTCGGAAAACTCACACCTACCGGCGCCCCTGGCCTCATTGCGCCCACACACGAGGTCACCCGCACAGGCGAAGAACTCACGGTCGACGGTGTGCGCATCGTCTTTCAGTTGACTCCAGAGACCGAAGCTCCAGCAGAGATGAACTTCTTCTTCCCTGACTTGAAGGCGCTATGCATGGCCGAGAACTGCTGTCACACCATGCACAACTTGGTTCCCATTCGTGGAGCCCAAGCACGGGACGCCCTGCAATGGTCGAAATACATCAACGAGGTCATCGAGCTCTTCGGGGCAGACACCGACGTCATGTTTGCGTCACATCACTGGCCACGCTGGGGCGTGGACGACGTTCGTGACTTCTTGTTTCTTCAGCGAGATCTGTACAAGTGGATACACGATCAAACGATGCGACACGCAAATCACGGCTACACCGGTCCTGAAATTGCCGCACTGTTGGAGATGCCAGATGACTTCCTCGAGAACTCCCATACGCGCGGGTACTACGGCGACCTCATCCACAATGTGAAGGCGGTGTATCAGCGTTATCTCAGTTGGTACGACGGCAATCCGGCGCGGTTGAACCCTCACCCGCCTGTCGAAGCAGCCAGACGATATGTCGACGCAGTCGGTGGCCCCGATGCACTACTTAAAAAAGCTCAAGCCGCCTTCGACAAAGGTGACTATCGATGGGTCGCCGAGCTGGTGAACCATTTGGTGTTTGCCGAGCCCTCGAATGTCGTCGCTCGAGACCTTCAGGCTGACGCTCTTGAGCAACTGTGTTACCAGACCGAGTCGTCCACATTCCGCAACGCGTACCTCACCGGCGCACAAGAACTTCGCCACGGGGTGCCGAACTTGGGTGATGCCCGCGCACGAGGAAAAGGAATGATTCGCGCCATGAACATCGAGCAGATGTTCGACACGATCGCGGTGCGATTGAAGTCCGAACAGGTCGGCGGTTTGAAAGTCACCATCAATTGGCACTTCAGCGACATCAACGAGCACTGGGTATTAGAAC
>DAIOTI010000373.1:0-1750 GCA_036752105.1 Ilumatobacteraceae bacterium
AACTACAGGTGAAGCTCGGCAAGTTGCAGGCACCACTACGAGTGTCAGTCACCGGACGAAGTGTCGGACCGCCATTGTTCGAGAGTCTCGAAGTCCTCGGACGTGAGCACACATTGCGGCGAATCGACGCTGCACTTCTGCGAACGGTCTGAGCGCCATGCGTGTCCTTCGCGGCTCGCTGCTCGTCATTGCTGCAGGAACTTCGACCTTGGTGGCGTACCTCTTTCTCACCTTCTGTTCGGTTCTGTACATCGGAGCACGTGACACCGGGGAAGCGGCCGACGTGATCATGGTGATGGGTGCCGCCCAATATGACGGCCGACCGTCGCCTCAACTGGCCGCGCGCCTCGATCATGCCTTGTTGCTCTTCAACGAGGGACGGGCGCCGGTCATTGCCGTCACCGGCGGAAAACGGCCTGGCGACCGGTACACCGAGGCTGAGGCGTCGCGTCGCTACCTGGTCGCCAGGGGAGTAGATGAGGGGGCGATTCTGGCTGAGACCTCGGGCGCCTCGACCTGGCAGTCCGTGTCAAATCTTTCACCTGTTTTGCTCGATGAAGGGGTGCGGAGTGTCCTAGTCGTTACCGACCGGTACCACGTTCAGCGGACGGTTTTATCGGTGCGGGAGGCAGGCTTTCGTGCAGAGGGGAGTGCCACTCGAACAAGTCCCGTGGTGGGGGTTCGTGCCTTGTCACACGCTGCAGAAGAGGCAATTGGGGTTGCTGCCGGCCGATTGATCGGTTTTCAACGTCTGTGGCGCATCACGGGTTAATCGATTTCTTTTGCAACGCGAAACATGCGAGCCGGCTACACGTGCAGAGGCTTTCGCACTAAAAGTCAAGACTTTGACTGTCATGACTCTTGTAATCACCGGACAGTCTGTGGTTAGTATCTTCCTACCACGCACGCGGTGCCACGCCGTACGTGTCGTGCCACAACACACTGAGGGGGAAATTCATGAAGCACACGAAGCGTCGCATTCTTGTTGCTGCTGCACTGGCCGGAGGGTTGTTCGTCGGTTCGACAGCTCCAACCCAAGCCGCAGGTGAGCAGGTGTACATCATCACCGCTGTTGAGACCAAGGGCGAAAGCGCCGTTGCGATTCCCGACACTGCTGACGGTGCACAGTTCGCAATTGACGAGATCAACAAAGCCGGTGGTGTCACCATCAAGGGCAAGAAGACCAAGATCAAGTATGAGCGTGTGCCCGTGGGTTCGACTGCAGCACTCGCCGACACCGCGGCTCGTTCGATTGTCGACAAGAAGCCGACCGCAGTCTTCGGATTCATTGCAACTGCTCACAACCCCGGCGCTGCGCCGGTCATGAAGGCAGCTGGTATTCCGACGATCTTCGCCAACACTGGTGCGACGCTCGCGATCGGCGCATCTGGATCGGTCGGCGCACCGAACTTGTTCCGCATTCGACCGACGCAGTCAGCACTCGCTGCTGAGCAGTTCAAGTTCATGGTCAATCAGTACAAGAAGTTGAACAATGGAAAAGCTCTGACCAAGATCGGCATGATCTGCGTGCAAGGTGCGTTCGGTAAAGCCGGATGCGACGTGTACGGATACCTTGCCAACCAGAACAGCATCACCGTCGTGAAGCGTGAAGAGAACAGCATCACCGCCACCGACTTGTCGGCGCAGGTCACCTCCATTTGCAACTCCGGCGCAGAGGCGATCATGTCCGTGAACTACCCAAACCCAGCCGCTGCGTTCATGAACGAGATGGTGAACCGTGGTTGCAAGT
>DAIOTI010000374.1:0-1736 GCA_036752105.1 Ilumatobacteraceae bacterium
TTCTCGAAGCGTCGACGCGTGAGCTGGTGACACGTTACGAAGCCACTCGTCGAAAGCACCCGTTCGTGGAAGAAGGACTCGGGCTGGAGGCTCTGATTGAACGTGAGCGCACAATCTTGGAGGAAGTGCGCGCCGCGGCTGATCTCGTCATTGACACCACGGGACTGAACGTTCATCAGTTGAAGTCGAAACTCGTCGAGCTCTTCGGACCGACTTCGTCTCAAGATGTGCTGCAAGTCACCGTCACGTCTTTTGGTTTCAAACATGGCTTACCGCTCGATGTCGACATGGTCCTTGACGTCCGTTTCCTTCCCAATCCGCATTGGGATGAGCGTCTTCGACCAATGACAGGAGTCGATGAACCCGTGCGTGAGTACGTGATGTCGCAGCCAGCCACGACTGAGTTCCTACGGCGAACATTGTCTCTTTTGGAGTTGGTTCTGCCTGCGTACGTGCAGGAGGGACGTAGCTACTTCACATTGGCCATCGGATGTACCGGGGGACGCCATCGTTCGGTGGTTCTTGCCGAATCTGTCGCTGCGGGAATGCGCAGTCTCGGCTACGCACCGCGAGTTACTCACCGCGACATGTCGGCGAACTAGGGTCTCATCGGTATCTAAGAGGGGTGATCACCCCCTGTCGAAGGGACGACGAATGGCTGTACGGGTTGGCATCAACGGATTCGGGCGTATCGGACGGAATTTTTTCCGCGCCGCAAGGGCACGAGGGGCAGACATCGAATTCGTGGCCGTCAACGACCTCGGTTCGCTCACGACGATGGCGCACTTGCTGAAGTACGACTCGGTGTTGGGTGTCCTGCCGAACAAGATCGAGGCGGTCGACGGTGGAATCAGTGTCGACGGAGCCGTGCTCAAAGTTCTCTCAGAACGTGATCCGAAGAATCTCCCGTGGGGCAAGCTCGGCGTTGATCTCGTGGTTGAAAGCACCGGCTTCTTCACGGATCGTGACAAGGCAGCTGCACACCTTGATGCGGGTGCACCACTCGTGGTGGTGTCCGCACCGGCAAATGGTGCTGACGCGACCTTTGTGTACGGAGTGAACCATCAAGATTTCGATCCGAAGAAGCACAAAGTCGTGTCTAACGCGAGTTGCACAACCAACTGTTTCGTGCCATTGGTGAAAGTGCTCGACGACAACTTCGGAGTCGAGAACGGACTCATGACCACGGTGCACGCGTACACTGGCGATCAACAACTCGTCGACGGACCACACAGTGATTTGCGTCGTGCGCGCGGAGCCGCAATCAATATCACGCCCACGAGCACCGGTGCAGCACGCGCGACCAGTCTCGTGATGGAAGCGATGAAGGGAAAGCTCGACGGCACCGCCTTGCGAGTGCCCGTGCCTACCGGTTCGATCACCGACCTCGTCGCGAACTTGAAGAAGCCAGCGACAGCCGACGAGATTAACGCAGCGTTCAAGAATGCTGCCGAGGGTCCGCTGAAAGGTGTTCTCGAGTACACCGACGCGCCGATCGTTTCAAGTGACATCGTCACGAATCCGCACAGCTGCATCTTCGACAGTGGTCTCACGATGAGCATGGGATCGCTTGTGAAAGTGCTCGGTTGGTACGACAATGAATGGGGCTATTCGAATCGACTTGTCGACCTTGCGTTGCATGTCGGCTCGGCCATGAAGTGAGGTCGGCACATGCCGCGCATTCCCACGCTTGAAGATCTTGGAGACGTGTCTGGAAAACGAGTTTTCGTGAGAAC
>DAIOTI010000375.1:0-1731 GCA_036752105.1 Ilumatobacteraceae bacterium
GGACATCGCCAGGCTCCAATGAAGCCGCAAGGTCCGCATCAACCGTCAAAAGAGTGGATCCCACCAGGACCCTGTCGCCCTGCCTCAAATGTTCGACGTTCACGTCACCTATTCTGCACCCGTGAACATCTCTTCCACAGACGACAAGCTGTATTTCCGACAACTCCTGAGCGGACGGGACTTTGCAACGAGTGATCCGCTTGCGCACCAGATGGTCAACTTCATCTATCTCATTGGCGACCGAGACACTCGCGAGTGCGTGGTGGTCGATCCCGCATACGCAGTCGATGACATCCTGCGAATCATCCAAGAAGACGACATGACCCTCACCGGTGTACTTGCCACCCACTATCACCCCGACCATGTCGGTGGTTCCATGATGGGCCACACCATCGAGGGCGTGAGCGCTCTACTCGAGAAGTGTGCTGTACCTATCCATGTACAGGTCGAAGAATCACCATGGGTGATGAGAACCACGGGTCTCGACAACGCAGACCTCGTGACACATTCGAGTGGTGACATTGTCTCTGTAGGAGACGTCGAGATCACCCTGCTCCACACGCCAGGTCATACGCCCGGTAGTCAATGCTTCCTCGCCGGCAATTGTCTCGTGTCTGGTGACACTCTCTTTCTGGAAGGGTGCGGCCGCACCGATCTTCCAGGAAGTGACGTCGCCGCGATGTACGACAGCCTTCAGCGACTTGCATCACTTCCTAATGACACCATCGTGTTGCCTGGCCACCAATACTCATCAGCTCCATTTGCCTCCATCGAAGAGGTCAAGCAGGTCAATTACGTGTACAAACCACCGACGCGAGAAGCGTGGATGAGCTGGTTCGGTGGCACCTCTTCCTGAGGGTGGGCAGTTCCGCCTACTTGAAAGCCCCGTACAGCGAACTGATCCCGCTGAGCAAGAGCAAAGAGATGACGAGCCACTTGAATCGGTGCTGAGGAAAAAGTGGTCTGACCCTGTATCCGATGATGATTGCGATCATCATCACTGGCAGAGACAACAGGGCCGAGCGGGCATTCTGCAACGAGATGTTTCCAGAAACCAAAAAGACAATCACCGAGGCAACTCCTGAATACGCGAACACTGTGTTGATCGTCGATCGGAACGCTTGAGGTTGGAGGCCCCGGGCCTGAAGCAAGAACACGAGCGGCGGACCGTTCGTGGAGAGTGAAGTCGACAGAGCTCCGCTGACAAAACCCATCGCATATTCGGCTGTGCGGCCCCCTCGAAGGCGGAAATCGCGCGCGATCAGGACAGTGGCAATGATCACGACCAAACCGAGCAACACCCGAAGTACGTCCTCGGATGCAACCGAGAACAACAACAAACCAAAAGGCATACCAACAAAGGCAAACACGATGAGTCTCAGCGCCATTTCTTTCTGGGTGGCGTGAGCGTCCCGCACACTCTGAACAACAGCCGAGACCGCACCGAGGAGCGTCGCAATGACCACAGCATCCTGAGGCGAGACCACGACCGACATGAGCGGCACGGCGAGCAATGCAAAACCAAAGCCAGACACTGCTTGCGCCGATGATGCCACCAGCACTGTCGCGAAAATCCAGAGAAGTTCAGGCACGCGTCAGGAACACAGACGATCGACGGCGGACTCAAAGACGGCTGTGTGGCGCTCGACATCCTCGGTGCCATGGAACGGCGAGAACAGAGCCATGTTGTGGAACGGAGTGAGCAATACACCGCGATTGAGCGCATATAGG
>DAIOTI010000376.1:0-1722 GCA_036752105.1 Ilumatobacteraceae bacterium
TGCGTCTGCAGCGCCTGCACCGTTGCGCAGTTTGGCCAACAACATCGCTTGACGAGCTTCGAGCCACAACGACGCGGAGTCGGCCGAAGATGATCCGTCGACACCCAACCCGACGTGCACACCGGCAGCTCGTAGGTCGACGACGGGTGAGATACCGGACGCAAGAATGAGATTGCTGCTCGGGCAGTGTGCGACACCGATGTGTGCGGCCCCCAATTGCCGGACTTCATCAGGGTTCGGCATCACGCAATGTGCCACCCAGGTGCGATCGGTGCACCAACCCACGTCTTTCAGATAGTCAAACGGGCGACACCCGAACGTGGCCAGCGAAAATTCATCGTCCTCGCTGTTTTCAGCGAAATGAGTGTGCAGTCGAACGTCGAGTTTTTCGGCAAGTTCTGCCGACTCGACCATCAACTGTTTGGTGACACTGAAGGGCGAACAAGGTGCGAGCGCGATGCGAACCATTGCACCATGAGACCGGTCGTGGTGACGCCGCACGGCGTCCTCAGACGCCACAAGAATTTCATCGTCGGTCTGCACCACATCATCAGGCGGAAGACCTCCGTCCTTCTGCGACAACGACATCGACCCGCGAGTCGGGTGAAAGCGGACCCCCAGGTCGACCGCTGCAGCGATCTCTGCGGACAACAAGTCGCCACCGTTGCGCGGATGAAGGTACAGATGGTCGGTAGATGTCGTGCATCCGGACAACGCGAGTTCCGCGAGGCCCACCCATGCCGACACATGCGCTGATTCTTCGTCGAGCGCACGCCACAGTGGATACAACGTCTGCAACCATCCGAAAAGAGGTGCGTTCGTCATTGGTGGATACGCGCGCGTCAGATTCTGGTACAGGTGATGGTGCGTGTTGATGAGACCAGGTGTCACCAGACAATCAGTTGCATCAATCACTCGATTCGCTCGTGGCATCGTGTCGGCACTCGATCCGACTGCCGAGATGAAACCGTCCTTCACCGCCACCCAACCACCAGGCAGTTCGCGACGAGACGTGTCGACGGTAGCGACAAGCATGGCGTTGCGCACCAACAGGTCAACTGCATCACTCATCATTCACCATCATTTCAGAGAGTCGAACACCAGACGCAGATCGTCACGCGTGGTCGCGGGGTTCACCAGACACACTCGCAGGACAGTTTCTCCGCGCCACGACGTCGGGACCACGAATGCAAGACCGTCCGTGAGCACCTTGTCTGACCACGCGTAGTACTGCTCTGTTGTCCAGCCGCGACGCCGGAACACCAGCACACTCAACTCGGGTTCCATCACCAGCTCAAGATGTGAAGACATACGTATGTCGTCGGCCCCCTCACGGGTGACGGTCAGGCTTCGCTCAACGGACTCGGAATATGCAACAGTGCCGTGAACAGCAAGGCTGAACCAGAGCGGAAGACCCCGGGCCCGGCGCGTGAGGTGATGTGCGTAATCAGAGGGATTCCAATCATCATCGTGACGCAGTGCATCGAGATACTCCGCGTGTTGTGTGTGTGCAGCCCGTGCGACGCGCGGATCACGATAGAGAAGTGCACACGAATCGAACGGCGCGAACAACCACTTGTGTGGGTCGACGATCAGACTGTCAGCTCGCTCGATTCCATTGAACAGCTCTCGCACGGACGGAGCTGCCAGGGCTGCCCCGCCATAGGCAGCGTCCACGTGGAACCACAAGCCATGAGCAGCAGAGAACTGGCCCACCCCTTC
>DAIOTI010000377.1:0-1715 GCA_036752105.1 Ilumatobacteraceae bacterium
CCCCCCGCCGATCTGTCTTCCGTCGTCGGCTGGCCATGGCTCACGCGCTCCCGAACAGGTGGGCGCACAGCAGTGGCTTGCCGATGGATTGAGATCGCTGACCAACGGCTCCGTCCTTGTCATCGACTACTGCACACCATTTACCGCAATCGCAGCTGCAGCACCGTGGCGCGAGTGGTTGCGAACATATGTCGGGCACGAGCGTGGTGGTCATTACCTCAAGAATCCTGGGTCACAAGACATCACTTGCCAAGTGATGATTGACCAGTTGACTCACGTTGCTGAACCTGGCGGTGTTCGAACTCAGGCTCAGTTCCTGCAGATGTTGGGGATCGAAGAGTTGGTTGCCGAGGGTAGGGATGTGTGGGCGGCGAATGCATCTCGTCCCACACTCGAGGCATTGAAGATGCGTAGTCGGGTGAGTGAAGCAGAGGCGCTCCTTGACCCGGCAGGACTTGGTTCCTTCTCGGTGCTCGAGTGGCGCGCTGCATCCTGACCAGAGTCGGTCAGGTCTTCCTCAAAATGTGAAGAACATAAGCGGTGTAGTCCTCTTTGGTGAAGCTTGTCTCTCCCAACAGTTCGCGGTAGTACATGCTCTGGGTCGACAAGATCATGAGAAAGAAACGGTCATCGAATTCCTCGCCCGGTTTCATACGTGACTTCAAATTGGCGATTGCCTCGCGCCATGTCCGCAATTGCTCTTGAGTCAAAAGCTCTAAGCGAGTCCGCAAGTCGGGATTCTTGATCGATGTTGCGAGAATTTGAAGTCGCGCGTACTGATTGAGCCGAAAGGCCTCATTGTCGAACTGGGGGAGCGCTCGGACGAGGTCTTCGACCGTCAAGTTGTTGTTTCCACTGAGCTGGTGCATGTATGCAGCGAGACTCGTTTTCTGGATTTCGTCGTACATGTCTCCAAGAACGCGAGCAAGGAGACCATCGCGGCTACCGAAGTATTTGTAGATGAGCGACAATGATGCGTGAGCTCCTCGCGCAACATCCATGATCCGCAGGCCGAGAATTCCTTGCTCTTCAATTTCTCGACGAGCACTGATGAGAATCCGTTCTTCGGCAGGAACCGTGGTCGTTTTTTCTTTCGGTTGCAACATGTGGATGTCAGTGTAAGAGCAAGAGCATTAGGTCTTCTGGTGACAATTTTTCACCGAGACTTCTTTAGAGGGCAGCCAAGATGGCCGGTTTCTCTGGGCGACTCGTCAGGAATGCACCGATGATGACAATGAACATTCCGATGATTGCAAGAACAGTCACGTGCTCGTCGCGGAAGATGACACCGAGAATCGTGGCGACGACTGGCGTGAAGAGCGTTCCGATCATCGCACGGACCACGCCTGCCCGCGTCTGCAACGCTGAGTACACGGCGAACGTGATTCCAGTGCCGATGGCACCGAGAATGAGAAGCGCTGCAATCGCCGAACCGGTGAACTCGCTTCCGCGAAGCGCCGGCAATCCGAGTGGCAAGGTCCAGATGAAGGCGGCGCCCTCGACCCACATCATGGTGGCGGTTGCGCCATATTTTGCGTTCAACGGAAGGGCGATGTTCACGGCTACGGCGTAGCCAAGAAGTGCGAGCAACAGAAAGAAGATGCCGTGGACCGAGGCAGACGCATTGTCGGTGATGCTCGAGAAGGAGATGAGTGCGATACCACTGAAACCCACAAGTACAGCGGTGATGCGTTGGCGAGTCGGACGCCGCCTCG
>DAIOTI010000378.1:0-1697 GCA_036752105.1 Ilumatobacteraceae bacterium
GTGCGATTCTCATCGAATTCGTATCAACGTCCCTCGGATTTACACCCCAACATCGAAGTGGTTCTCGACAAAAAACATCTGCCCGGCGGCCCATGCATAGTCATCGGAACCGTCGCAAAACTCGGACTTGTCGATATGCCGAATCTGCATGACTTGTTGTTCATCGATGAGGCATGGCAGATGACGTGGGCAGACTTCCTGACTCTTCGTGACGTGGCGAAGCGATATGTGATGATCGGCGACCCAGGTCAAATTCCACCGACAGTCACCATTGCCGTTGATCGTTGGGAAATCTCGTTGTCGGCACCTCATTTGCCTGCGCCAGAAGTGGTGTTGAACAATGCCGAACTACGTGACATCACCACGGTTCTCGAGTTGCCTACGTGTCACCGTCTTCCTGCCGACTCAGTTGACTTGGTGCAGGGCTTCTATGACTTCTCATTTGGGGCGGCAGCCAAACCAGGTGAGCGGTTTCTTCGTCCGTCGAAGAAGCTCGATCTCTCCATCACGGTTGACCGGGCAGTGCAACTTCTTGACGGACATTCAACGGTCATTCTCACCTTGCCGACTAGCGACGAAGGGGTACCCACCGAACCCGACAGTGAACTTGCCGATGCAGTCGCAGGGGTGGTTGATCGATTGTTCACGCTCGACTGCGTGTTCTCAGCCGAGGCTGGTGAAGTAAGCAAGCCTCAAAAACTCAAGCCACAGCACATTGGCATCGTGTCGACCCACAACCTCACGAACACGGCTATTGAAAAGGCGCTGCCGAAGAAGTTTCGTGGGCCGCAGGGAATTCGAGTCACAACACCAGAGCGGTGGCAAGGCCTCGAGCGACCGGTAATGATTGCGGTGCATCCGCTGTCAGGCATCACTTTGCCTAGTTCGTTTGATCTTGAGACAGGACGGCTCTGCGTGATGGCCTCACGCCATCGCTCAGCGTGCATCTTTGTCACCCGTGACCACGTGGGCACCACGCTCGACACTCATCTGCCCGTTGCCGATCAGGCTCTCGGTCGGTCTGACATTGTGGGACGGGGCCACAAGCAGCACACCGACTTCTGGAAACATCATCTCGAGAGGGGACTCATTGTCTGACAGCACACCACGCGCAGGTGACACTGGCGGCAGTCGCTTCATCATCGGATGCGAGCATCGCGTCGTCAACGATCACAACCCTGCGCTCGCAACCGTCGAGCGAGTACCGCTCGACGACCTCGCTCAAGAACTCATCGATCAGGGACTCGCATTCGAAGACGACATTTTCGAGCAACTGTGCAACATTCACCGCTGTCCGAACCTGCGTGACCACGACGACACCGAAGAGGCGACGCTTGCTGCAATGAAGCGCGGTGACCGCATCATCGTTGGCTTGTCACTTCCAACCGTCGATCACAGAAGTGGAAAGCCCGACGTGCTGCTGCGCCATGGTGAGGAACCAATGCCGAACGGCAAGTGGGCGTATCTGCCCGTTGACGTGAAGAATTCGCAGCCTTTAGAGGGTTCGTCCAAAGAGCGTGAATGGTTGGTGTCGACTCTTCAGAATCCGTGGGTCACCGCTGCATCGCCATCAGTCATTGGTAAAGGAAAACCAAAGTCAGATCACTCGATGCAATTGGCGCATTACTGGTTGATGCTCGCCGATCTTGGACATGCTCCGGCAATTGCCCCAATTGGAGCAACCATCAACCCTGACC
>DAIOTI010000379.1:0-1691 GCA_036752105.1 Ilumatobacteraceae bacterium
TGTTGAAGGAATCCGGCGAGATGCTCGGTGAACCGAAACAGATCATGCACCCGGTGAAGTTCTACGAGAAGGGCGACCGTCCACTCGAAATTGTCACCAGTCGCCAGTGGTACATCCGAAACGGTGGCCGCGATGCCGACCTGCGAACTGCCTTGACCGCACGTGGCTCACAATTCGCGTGGCACCCCGACCACATGCGCCATCGCTACGACAACTGGGTGCAGGGACTGAACGGTGACTGGCTGATCAGTCGTCAACGTTGGTTCGGCGTTCCCGTACCTGTCTGGTACCCACTCGATGCAGACGGCAACGTGGTGCACGACTCACCGATTCTTCCTGACGAGACCCAACTACCCATGGACCCGAGCACCGACGTGCCATCTGGTTACACCGCCGAGCAGCGCGGTGTACCTAATGGTTTTGCCGGTGACCCCGACGTCATGGACACGTGGGCCACGTCGTCACTCACACCACAAATTGCGGCATTGTGGGAGGAGGAGGGTGCCGACCTCTTCGACCGTGTGTATCCGTTCGATCTTCGACCGCAAGGCCACGACATCATCCGCACCTGGCTCTTTTCCACCGTCGTGCGCTCGCACTTCGAACATGGTGTCGCACCATGGCGCAACACTGCATTGTCGGGCTGGATTCTCGACCCCGACCGCAAGAAGATGTCGAAGTCGAAGGGCAATGTCGTGACTCCTGTCGACTTGTTCGACTCGTACGGAAGCGACGCTGTTCGTTACTGGGCAGCGTCCGCGCGACCAGGTGTGGACACGGCATTCAGCGAAGACCAGATGAAGGTCGGTCGCAAACTTGCTGTGAAGTTGTTGAACGTCACCAAGTTCGTTCTCGGCTTCGGAGATGTCGACGACTCTGCCGTACCCACCGAGCCGGTCGACATCGCGATGCTGGCTCGCTTGGGAGACGTCGTCGACGAGTGCACGAAAGCTTTCGAGGATTTCGACTACGCCCGTTCACTCGAGCGCACTGAATCATTCTTCTGGTGGTTCTGCGATGACTATGTCGAGCTCGTCAAGGGTCGCGCCTATGGCTCACATGGGGATGCCGAAGCAGCGTCGGCACGTGTCGCTCTGCGCCGAGCATTGTCGGTCATCCAACGACTGTTCGCGCCGATCCTTCCGTTTGCAGCCGAAGAAGTGTGGAGTTGGTGGAATGACGGTTCCGTACATCGAGCACAATGGCCGACAGTCTCAGAAGATGTTGCTCGAGGCATTGCCGACTCGCCCAATGTGGACTTACTCGAGGCATTGTGTGCGTCTCTCGGACACATTCGTAGGGCGAAAACTGAAGCAAAGGTGAGCCAACGAGCTGAAGTGGCCCTTGCACAAGTCACCGCACCGCGCTCCGTCATCGACGCATTGCAGGCGAATTTCACCGACGTCACCGATGCCGGATCCGTGCGTGAGGCGACATTTGTCCCCACAGACGGCACTGACGTCAGCGTCGATGTGACTCTTGCGTGAGCGCCACCAATTAGGGCGTTCGCGCAACTACCGTTGAGCCGTCATGGCCAAAGAGACTGCCCCGGAAACTGAACCGACCGAGGGTGGACAGCCGACCGGCAAACGACCTGGTCGCGCCAAGGTCATCGTCGCAGTCAACGTGGTCATCGCGTTCGCCTGCATCGTCGGAGGTGTCGGCCTGCTGTATGCCAATCAGCGCCTCGG
>DAIOTI010000380.1:0-1683 GCA_036752105.1 Ilumatobacteraceae bacterium
GGTCTGTACCCGATCGAACACTGCGCTGGAGACGGACACACCGAGGGCCTCAGTCGCCACTCGTTCACTCCGGAAGTTGAGAATTCGACCTTCGCGTTCGACGTCGATGCTCAGGGTCTGCCCGTCACTCAGGCGATACCACTCGAGAATGTCACGCGGAACCGTCTCGTTCACCGCGACGATGCGGTCACCGACGCGAATACCGACACGATGCCCGAATGACGACTCTTCGACCGACGTCACAGTCGGAGCCAATTCATTCACTCGCACACAACTGCAGGCTATCGGTGACCCTCGCTAGCCTGTGCTCATGGCTGTAGACAAGGTGTTGCTCGCATCACCTCGAGGTTTTTGTGCCGGCGTCGAAATGGCCATCAAAGCGCTTGCGTGGATGGTTCGCGCTTTCGAAGCTCCCATCTACTGCTACCACGAGATAGTCCACAACAAGGTTGTCGTCGATCGGTTCGCTGCACTCGGAGTTGTGTTTGTCGACGACATCTCGTTGGTTCCACCTGGATTTCCAATCATGTTGTCCGCCCACGGATCTGCACCAGAGGTGGTCGCCGAGGCACGCCGTCGGGGTAGCTACGTGGTCGACGCGGTGTGCCCCCTCGTGACGAAAGTGCATCACGAGGTCAAAGTTCGAGCAGGCAAGGGTTTTCATATCGTCTACGTGGGCCACGAAGGCCACGAAGAAGCGATTGGCACCATGGCTGTGGCGCCGGAGTCGATCTCCCTCGTCGAAAACCCAGCCATGGTCGATGAACTACCGCACGGCGACGCACCCATGGCACTTCTTGCACAGACGACTCTCTCTCATCGTGAATGGGAAGAAGTCGCAGTGGCAGTTCGCAAACGTTTCCCCGACGTCTGGACACCAGGTCGTAGTGACCTGTGCTTCGCCACGACGAACCGCCAATCGGCGCTGATGAGCATTGCTGCCGATGTGGACGCCTTCGTGGTCATTGGTTCGTCGAACAGCTCCAATACTCGAGCACTTGAACGACTTGCATCGGAAGCCGGGTGTCCCCGAGTGCTGAGAGTCAACGAAGCATCCGAAGTCCCGAACGACCTATCCGGAACAGTCGGCGTCACAGCAGGCGCTTCGGCTCCCGAAGAACTCGTCACTGCTGTGATTGACAAGCTCATGCCGCGCCTCGGAGTGACCGAAGTGCGTGTGACGGAAGAAGATGAGTACTTCCCACCACCTCGCAATATCCGCGAGCTTCAGAGCGCGATAGATCTTGCACTGACGGTCATGGTCGGGGGATCGCTTCTCTCTGCTCCGAAGATGGACGATCGAACAGTCGGCGCTAGTTCTGTTCTAGAAGGACTCGTCAGATGATCACACCGACATATGAATGGTTCTTGCTCGTGGTCCATCTTCTTGGAGTGAGCGTGTGGGTCGGTGGCCAGATCACCCTCTTGGTGATAATGAAGTCAATCAGGGACAACAGCAAGGGACTTCTACCGCTCGTCGCTCGCCGGTTCGCTCGTGCGTCATGGTCTGCGTTGGGAGTGACAGTTGCCACCGGTGTCGCTCTCGTGCTACGAGTCAACCCGACAGAGCAAGGCACCGCATACTCGATCACACTGGCGCTCAAACTCGCGCTCGTGTTTCTTGCGGTCGCCGCAGTCATCATTCATTCGACATCCAAGCAACGCCTATTCATCGCCTTGGGT
>DAIOTI010000381.1:0-1682 GCA_036752105.1 Ilumatobacteraceae bacterium
CCGTCGCCGTGGCAAGTGTTCCGCGGTGATCACCGAGAGCAACACCGACGTGTTCGACAGCAGTTTCAATACCGAGTATCAACATGTCAATTGCCCCACTTGGCGAGCGCGCGCTTCAGTTGTTCCCAGCGAGAATCCCATGTGTGTCCGACCACGGACACCACGACATGACGGGTGTCTTCCTCATCGTCGTCGGCCTCGAGCGACACGACGAGATGATCACCGAGAACTTCTTCAGCGACATTGCCCCATTCCACGATGACGATGTCGCCAAGATCGGCGAGCTCACGCAAGCCGAGATCTTCCACATCGGACAGCCGACCGAGGCGATACAAGTCGGCGTGGTGCACGACAAGCCTTCCACTGTCGTAGGTGTGCACCAATGTGAACGTTGGTGATGACACTGTCTCATCTGACGACACACCCACACCTGCTGCGAACCCGCGCACGAAGGCGGTCTTTCCGGCCCCCATCTCGCCAGACAGCACGATGATGTCGCGTGGCCGCACGAGCGCGGCAAGTGCGGCTGCCAACTCTTCGGTCTGCTCGACGTGCGTGGTGCGTGCGTCAATCACAGGTATCGACGCTCCATTCGTGCACTGATTCCACAGACGATTTCGTAGTCGATTGTTCCAACTGAGGAGGACCATTCAGACACCGTGATTGTCTCACTGTTATCTGAACCTATGAGGGTCACGACATCACCGGTTTGCACGCCATCGCAATCGGTGACATCGACCATCAATTGATCCATCGTCACTGTTCCGGCAATGGGACAACGCTTTCCGCGCACCAAGACGTCTTGTGCAGTGGACCACAGCGCGCGGGGAACTCCGTCGGCGTATCCGATGGGAATCGTGGCGATCACCGATGGACGTGTCACCGGCCGGCGAAGCCCGTATGACACCGCATCACCAGTATTGATCGTGCGCACAGCACTCACTCGCGCCTTCACCGTCAATGCAGGTTTGAACTCGCCGCACAGGTCAGCCACACCCGAGCCTGGCACCAAGCCATAGGTGACGATGCCGGCACGCACCATGTCAAAACGAGCCGATGGCAGCGCAAGTGTCGCTGCGCTATTGGCAGCGTGAATGACTCCAGGGTCGATGCCGTTGGCTCGCATCTCACCTATCACTGCGTTGAATGTGGCAAGTTGACGCCCGTTTGCTTCGTGGCCGGGGTCATCTGCACAGGCAAAGTGTGTGAACACACCAGCGAGCGTGAGATGGTCTGCACCATGCACCGCCGCCACGAGAGCAACAGCACTGCTCGGGTCGACGCCGGCGCGATGCATGCCGCTGTCGACTTTCACGTGAACTGCCGTCTTGACGCCTGCTTCACCCGCTGCGTCGTTCAGCGCAGTCAGCCCATCGTGTGATGTGATGGTCGCAATGAGCCCATGGTGCACGATGTCTGCTGCTTGCGCTGCGGGTTGCTCGCTGAGAATGAGAATCGGCGCATCGACACCAGCTTCGCGAAGTCGAACACCTTCTTGCACGAGTGCGACACACAGCCCGCTCGCACCTCCGGCAATGGCAGCCTGTGCAACCTGCGCAGCTCCGTGGCCATAACCGTCTGCTTTCACGACTGCCCACACCTCACTTGGCGACACCAGATCGCGAAGGTGCGCGACATTGTGCTTCAGTGCGGTCGTGTCGACTTCGACCCAGGCCCACCGA
>DAIOTI010000382.1:0-1669 GCA_036752105.1 Ilumatobacteraceae bacterium
AGATCATCAAAATGAATAATCGAAACGTGGGGAGCCACGAAGTCTTCAGATCTAAGAGAATTTCTCTTGATCGAGGAGACGACCCCACTCACCTGAAGATCTACTTCAACTGAAAAGTGGTAATCGTGTTCAACTACCGAAGACGTCAATCTTCGAGAAATAGCTGGAGCGGGTAGATCGAACATCCAGCAAAGAGCATTGACTAGGTAGGTCTTTCCGGAGCCTGATGAGCCAGAAATATACGTCAAATGCTCTTCGGGTGATGCCCCAAAATTGAATGTTCTTCGACCGACAAAAGGTCCCAAATTCTCGACCGTGAGTCCCTCAATCCAGACTTCAGATTTCACTTTCCAGTTTCAGCTTTCGTCAGCCAATGGTCCTCAGATTGCAGTGTTCTTGCAGCTTCTGAACTCGCCCAGAAACCCAATCGAAGTTCGCCTGCGAAGCCCAAGTGAAACTCACCCGATTGGACCATAGCCCAACCGCCGACCCCTTGCGTGTTCGCGATCGTGGGACATATCGTGGACCTGTTATGGCGCTCAGAGTCCGATTCGTGGAAAGTCTGCGCGACATCGTCGATCCGGTCGTGGAGTACCTCACCATCGGATCGACCACGACTGACCTCTTCACCCCGCAGCATCTCATCGTGCCGACGGCCGGGGTCCGTGCGTGGCTCGCGCCGCACGTGGCAGGGCGGCTCGGTGCAACTTCAGGTAACAACGACGGTGTCCTTGCCAACGTCCACATCGGTTACATCGGCATGTTGAACGGACTGCTGCGGGACGGCACAGAAGACGAGGATGACGCGTGGTCAATTGAGCGGCTCACCATGGCAGTGCTGAGTGCGATTCACGACAGGGATGCTTCCGACCCGCTCATTCGCAAGTACGGTGGCCACCTACGCGCGGCGCGCGCCATCGCTGACAGATTTGACCGATATGCGGCCCGCCGCCCGACGCTCATCCGTGAATGGGAGAACGCCCGCCGAACCAACACAGCATTCGGTCGGGACAACACGCAGGCGCAGTTGCAGTTCGAACTCTGGTGCAAGGTCCGCGAGATCATCGGTGTGCCGTCATGGCCGGAACGCACCCACGAACTATGTACACGCCTCTCCGCAGGAGAGTCGTTCGAGGGCCTTCCATCACGACTGATGGTTGCGGGAGTCGAAACCCTGTCGGTACCGAACATCGACATTCTGCGAGCCCTCGGCACGGTGATCGACGTGGAAGTCATCGGGGTCCACCCGTCGCCCCACCTCTGGGGAGAATGGAGCAAGAAGATTGCTTCACTGCCCGTCACGCCAAGTGTGGCTCCGCAACGACTTGACGATGCACACGTTGTCCATGGGTCCGACGTGCTGGTTACCACATGGTTGCGCGGCGCATTCGAGCTTCAGGCCCTACTCGCGTCGCAAGGGATATCCGTCGACGGACCAGCGGAATCTGCTGCGTCCGACGATCGATCACTCCTCACCCGTATGCAGGCCGCAGTCGCCAGGCCGCATGAAGTACGTGCGATCGAACCGATTGACGGTGACATTTCATTCCAGATCCACCGCGCGCACAACCTCGCGAGACAAGTGGAGATCCTCCGCGATGCGATTCTCCATGCGTTCCACGACCTAAAGGGGCTTCAACCCCACGATGTCCTTGTCATGTGTGCTGAC
>DAIOTI010000383.1:0-1663 GCA_036752105.1 Ilumatobacteraceae bacterium
ACCTACCGGAGTCGCACCACTTATCTCGACGGTGAGCGGCAACACCAAGTTGTTCTTGTTCGCGTGAGTGGTGATGTATGTGGGCAACCAGCCAGTGTTCGCCACGCCGACACGAACAAGCCAGTTGTCGTCGCCCAGGTGTTGGGCGTCGGCGAGAAGCACTTCGAGTTTCGGACTTTTCAGCGCCTGGTGCACAGCAAAGCGTGAGTGTGGGGCTACTTCATCTTGAAGTTTCGACGCTGGTGCATTGCTCCAGATGCGGAACACGTCAGCTCCGCCCAGTTCAATGTCGCCAAGCTGCGGGTGATCGAAGGAGTACCACTTCACATACGAACCAGGTGCATGAGTGTCGCTCCACTTTGCCACCGCAAGTTCTTGCTCCACTGTCGGGCCCAGATACCAGATATGGGTCGACGAGCGTTCGTTGGTGGCTGCAGCAACTGCGTCCCAGAACTCAGTTGTCCATCCGACAAGACCAAGGTGGTCATACACCCAGTCGTCAGCGGCGCCGCTCATGACATGTGACTTGTCCCACGTGAAACTTTCGTACACCGAATACACCGGATATGTCGACAGTTCCGTGCAGGCACGACCGATTTCGTTGTACACCCACAAGTCTTCGGGTGGCAGCGACGAGTCTGCTTTGGTGCTCGATGGTCGAAGCAGAATTCCGCCAGAGGTGTGATACGCGTTGTATCCGCAAATATTCGGCCGTGCAGTGATGGCGCGTACCAATGCATCGATCTCGGGTTCCGACAATGGATGGTCGCCCGCGCCAGTGGTGCTGGTGTCCCAACCGGCGGGGAAATTGCGGTTCATGTCAAGGCCGCGTGGGTTACGTGGTTGCGGAATAGTGAACCCGTCGTAGTCGGCAAGAGAACCCTCGCACAACAGTCGGTATCGCTGCGCGCCTCGCGGTGCATCGGCATGGTCGACTGGAATCATCACTCGTGCGTCAGAAGGATGCTCTACCCACGCACCGTGCTCATCGCGTAAGCGCATGGTGAGAACACGGCCATCACCATCGATGTCTTCATGAGTCAGTAGGCCCGGCCAGCGGTGTCCGTCGGTATACGGCCACGGCCGCATGCTCGAGCGCACGAAGTGTGGTTTATCGCCGAGTGCCGCTTCGACTCCGTCTGGGTTCACACGTGGCGCGATGTAGAACGTGCGAGTACGAAGTGCCTCGACAACGTCGACGTCACCCGATGCATAGCCATCGACGAGATGATGAATGAGGTGAAGAGCTGCGACGCCACCGGTTACTTCGACAGCGTGAATATTTGCGTCCACCCAATGTGCAGGTTTGTGTTCGGCAGCGCCACTGGATGAATCGGTGATGGTCATCAACCACAACGTGCGACCTTCATGGGAAGTGCCATACGACGACATCGACACGAGGTCGGGGTGTTCTGCTGCGATGCCCTGCAACCACTCGGTCATCTCTTGGTACTTGAGGAATCTGTCGAATGCATACGCCACGGCCATGGGCAGAGCCTATGAGCACAGGTCAGTAGGGTTCTCATGTGATGGCGACCGCCGACACCCCATACATGCAAGCCCTTTCGCGCGTTCGCAACGGAGCCGATCACCATGTGGAAGCACGCGGTCTCATCGACCAGATGTCGGTGGAAGAGCGCCTGCATTGTCTCGATGGCGGAGC
>DAIOTI010000384.1:0-1137 GCA_036752105.1 Ilumatobacteraceae bacterium
ACGACATCAGGCTGGACGAAGGTCGGGATCTTGCTGCTTAATTGCAAACCCAGGACATCGGAATTTTCACCGGACGCTCTCACGTGGGCGACCAGTGAATTGGGCGGGTCAACAAACATCGCCTCCAGATCTCCGACTGTAGGAATCACCCAATCCTGGAACGCGCGTTGAGAGTTGAAGTCTGCGAGCACCTTGAACAAAGTTCCCCCTTCATTTCCACAGTTCGCGATGAGAAAATCGGTGTTTGCTTTTCCAAGTCCGGCGTCGAAAGGAGTTGCGGTCTCGGCATTCACTCCATCTGGAAGCGTGCACTTGGGAAATCGCGCAATCAGCGGGCCACCTTCCTTGTCATATTCATAGAGGCGCCCCAGTGCCGACACCACGGTGCCACCACCTGGACCGACATCGCCGTCCTTACATGGCCCACCCGTGTTGCACGCTTCTTCGTTCCTCTTGAGACTCAAGCTGATGACTTCGTCACCGATGACGGCGTCGTTTGGACCAAATAGACGAATGGTGACGTCGACTGCACGGTCGGCGAAGGTCAACTGCTGAAACACACCTTTCCCATCCGGACCAATCTGGACCGGAGACGTGCTTCCGTCGGCCGCGACAATTGCAAACGACGACGCAGATTCACATAACTCAACCGTCACTCCCACGTCGTACTCGCCAGTCGAACGCGTCGTGGCCTTCGGTTCACCCGCGGTGACGGTCGAACATGTCGTCAAGGCCGAGTTGCGTTGACGATTCGACGACTCGTCAGACCCACCACATGATGTCAGCAGTATGACGCCGACTCCGACGAGCGCGATCAGTTTGCGTAGACCTTGTGCCATGACTCTCCCCCGGAGTGGCACTTACACATGGCCTCTCACGAATGAAGAGCAATTTAGTCGTGATGGTGATGCACTACCAGTCGCCCCCTTCGGGAAACAGGCTCAGGGGACGACGTAGATGACGGCGCGACGATTGAGGTTCTGCTCAGCCTCGGTCTTGCCACTGGTGACTGCCCTTGACAAAAGGCATGACTGAGCAACCCTCCGCTCGCACCCCTTTACGCTACCCCCGAGGTTCGGAGAACTAAACGGGCCTTCAGCCACCTGCGTCAGACGCAGAAGCCGTTACAGCAGGCTG
>DAIOTI010000384.1:1147-1653 GCA_036752105.1 Ilumatobacteraceae bacterium
ACGATTGAGGTTCTGCTCAGCCTCGGTCTTGCCGCTGGTCACTGCCCCGGAGGCTGATTCTTATGCGATGACGTTCACGAAGATCGTGCGCGAACGGGTCTTTTGACCCTTCGGTGTGACCCCGACGGTCACCGCACACACACCGACCTTCTTGCCCTGAATGCTGGTACCGCTCACCTTGCAGAAGCGGGTGCCGGTTTTCGACACGGTCACTTTCACCTTCGATCCTTTCGGAGCCGAAATTCCTGCGAACACAGTCGTCGTCTTCGAGTTGAGCTTCTTGCCCACTTTCACCGACAACACGCGTCGCAGTGTTCCCGGTGCCGACGCTGCCGGCAGCGTCGCAGACGGCGTGTCGCCAAGTGGCGATGCAGTGGTCGAATCAGTTGCACCCGAAGTTCCAGGTGCTGCAGTTCCACCAGCTGTCGCCGGTGCAGTCGTCGATGAAGACGATCCCTGTGCTTGTGCCGCATCGCCCGGTATCGACGTGGTCGCCACTGGCGGGG
>DAIOTI010000385.1:0-1652 GCA_036752105.1 Ilumatobacteraceae bacterium
GTTACGTCTCGTCCGCGCAATTCGAGCACCAGCGAAGATCCTGCTTCAAAGAATGTGCTCGACGGCAATATCTCAACGTTGAGCTCAATCACCTCACCTACTACTACTGGTCGCTCGAGTTCATAGTCGGCAGAAGGGGCGATCGAGTCGCGAACCAACAGAGGGTCTGGCCTTCGCGACGCCCGTAGCCAACCGCGAGTGACGATGTCGTTGCGCGACAGGCGATTCCAGAACTTCACTTCGCTTCCCTGCTTGTCGATCTTCCGTACACCGACGAACAGATCGAGGTCAAAGCCGGCATCAATTGACATGAAACATCGCAACGCCATCGGCCCTGAAATCTCGGTGTCATGGTCGAACAAATGACGGAAAATCAGCCGATCACTCGCCGACTGGCTCGCGTAGGTGGCGGACGAAGCCTTTGCAATTGGCGACGCCACGAGGGTGCCGTTGTCGGTGTCGAGATACCACGGCGTCACCTTCGCCGTCGTCGGTGGAAACTCGTCGTCGAAGCGAACGTCGAACTTTTCGAGCGAGTGGCGCACCTCGAGACGAACGGCGGGGATCACTACATCGCGGTCAAGTAGATAACGCTCATAAAAGCGTCGCTGGTAATCGAGGGCGTCGCTACTGTTCGAAACGGTCCATTCATGGCGGCCGTGAGTGAACAAGTGCTTGTGCCTCGAAGCTGACCGCAAGAAACCGTTCATTGCCCCTCGAGAGTGAAGTCCCTGCGCCGACCACGAACCACACGTGAGAAGCGGCGCTTCAATCGCCGCGAAATCGACCTCACCTACAGGGAATTCACTTCGGTTCGGAGTAAGTCCGAGTGGTAAGCCCACAAAGGTCGCCAGTGGACCCGGTTCGACCGTCGGCTTCTCACACGCAAAGAATGGGCCGCCGTCGTCTGCCGGCGAGGCACTTTTCTCTCCCGACATCCACCAAGGGAAGAATGCCGTTTCAGGGATGCCGCCGTGAGTGACCACATCGGTGAGCACGTCGGTGAATCCCTCCCACGGGACGATCGCCGCAAGCCCCCGTGGCCGACGTGCAGCAATCCTCCACTGCACTGCAGCAAGATACGACACGCCGTTTAAGCCGACTTTGCCTGTGCTCCACTCTTGATCGGCAGCCCAACCAATTGCGTCGCAGAACGCGCCGACCACCACGTCGCCGAGCCCGAGAGCAGGCTCGCCTTCCGATTTTCCCGACCCGAGAGCATCAACATGCACGACTACGAATCCGTGCGGCACCCAGTAACCGGGGTCGGCTGCTTCAAACGGAGTCGCCTCACTGACACGCATGTTTCCCATGTCCAGACCAATCGAGCGATTCGCAGGACCACGACCTGCCAGCGTGTAATCAAGTGGATGCAAGTCTTTGCCGTACGTCGTGCAACACATGATCACCGGCCATGGTCCACCAGATGACGGCCGGAAGATATTTGCGGCCAGACGCGGCCCTTGTGTTGTGGGAATCATGACGTCTCGCTCGACGACGATGCCATCCGGCAACGGATAGATCTCCGTATGGTCATTGCCGACAACTGCCCTAATCGTGCGGTGGTCACCCATCACATAACCATCCGAGTCTTCGAAGTTGAGTGGTTCATCGTCATACGCTTCCGAACGCGGGAGTCTCTGCGCCGACAT
>DAIOTI010000386.1:0-1648 GCA_036752105.1 Ilumatobacteraceae bacterium
AGACCGGGGTTGGTTTCTCACGTGATACTCACCCGTTCGCCACTAGGTCTTCCGCTGTATTGCTACAGCATGGACCCCGTTCGACTTGCATGTGTTAAGCACGCCGCCAGCGTTCGTCCTGAGCCAGGATCAAACTCTCCATCAAGAACTTCCCACTTGCGTGGGGAGAGTTCTGGAAAGTCCGTGGCGACCAGAGGGAATAGCTCTGTTTTGGTGTCGCCACTTTTCTGACTTTATTTACGTTGTGTGTGACTCGTGAAAGTCACGTTTGCGGGTCGGATGGGAATCCGACCCTGAATTGACAAGCAGACAATGAGCCCCGAAGGACTCGTTCTGTCTGCCCGCACTGGCGTTCAGTCTTCTCTTCCGTTTTCAAGGAGCTTTGCTCTGGCACGTGCCCTTGCGGGCTTGGTGCCGACCCACTCGGAAGCCGAGATGTACTCGAGCTCCTTTGGGGGCGAGGTGCAACTCTATCGGGCTGGAAATCCGCCTTGCAACGCCGATATGTGAGAACAATCGGCAATGTTTTCAAACGTTTAGGAGGTGATCTGCACCAGGTGGTAGCCGGTCTTGCCCTTCCGAAGAAGCAACCACTGGCCATGCAGTAGCGGAATATCCACAAGCCGTGAATCCTCGCCGAGCTGCACCCCGTTTGCTCGGAAACCCTTCTGTTGCAGGCCTCTGCGCGCATCACTGTTCGACGACGCAAGACCCGTACCCACCAGTATCCCCACGACATCTGAAAGTTCAGACTGACCATGCGTACTGGTTGCCACCTCATGGCTCACCATTGCCAGGGCCTCACGCGACGCAGTCGTGGGGTCGCCCCCGAACAGAACATCGGCTGCCGCGCTCGCCGCAGCGGCAGCATCATCACCGTGGACGAGCGATGTCATCTCATCTGCCAATGATCGCTGAGCCACACGTCGACCTGGGTCTGCGCGATGGGTCGCGAGTGTCGCATTCACTTCTTCAAGTGACCGCAACGAAAACCGTGGAAACAGCGTATCGATGTCTGCATCTGTCATCTGCATCCAGAATTGACGAAATTGATACGGCGACGTGCGTGTTGCATCGAGCCACACTGCACCGCTCGCAGTCTTGCCGAACTTGGTGCCGTCGCTTTTCGTGACCAACGGCCACGTGATGCCGAATGCGCTTCGCCCAAGAGTCTTTCGAATGAGATCGATACCTGCAGTAATGTTCCCCCATTGGTCACTACCGCCCATCTGCAATTCGACATCATTGTGCTCACACAGATGTCGAAAATCGTTCGCCTGCAACAACATGTAGCTGAACTCTGTGTAGGACAAACCGTTCTCTGATGTCAAACGATTCTTGACCGACTCTTTTGCGAGCATCTGGTTGATGGTGATGTGCTTGCCGACATCGCGAAGAAAAGTAAGTGCACCCATGTCAGCCATCCAGTCGGCATTGTCGACGAGTGTCGCTTTGTTGTGTCCATCGAAGTCGAGTAGCGACTCAAGTTGGACCTTGATCTTTGCAACGTTTGATCTCAACGTGTCGACATCGAGAAGATTTCGCTCTTCACTTCGTCCGGAAGGATCCCCCACCATGCCCGTGGCTCCGCCAGCGAGCGGGAACACACGGTGTCCGGCATTCTGAAATCGACGCAAGGTCACCTGAC
>DAIOTI010000387.1:0-1628 GCA_036752105.1 Ilumatobacteraceae bacterium
GTGAAGGTCAGAACACCACTTCGTTCCGCAACTGTGTGCCGCTAGCGAGGTTCGACAAGTTGTCGATGAAGATGTCGATGGCGCGACCACTGATGAATGTCGACGTGCCACTTGAGTGCGGCGTGATGATCACGTTGTCCATGTCCCACAGCGGGCTGTCGCTCGGAAGTGGTTCGACGGCAAACACGTCGAGCCCTGCGCCGGCCAAGTGTCCACTTCGCAGCGCTTCCACGAGTGCGGGCTCGTCCACCAGTTCGCCTCGCCCGACATTCATGAAGAACGACCCAGGTTTCATGGAAGCAAGTGCCTTGGCATCGATGAGATTGCGCGTGTCATCGTTCAACGGAAGTGCGAGCGCCACATAGTCGGCTTGTGCGAGCGCTTCGTGAAGTAGCGACAGTGGCACCACCGGGCAGGGTTGAAAACCGGTGACGGTACGTCGTGCTGCGGTCACCTTCATGTTGAACGCTTGCGCAAGACGGATGATCTCTTGACCGATGGGACCGACGCCAATGACGAGCAGAGATGATCCCTCCAGTTCCACGAAGCGATGCATGGCCCATTCATGTCGTTCTTGCTGTCGAACAAAGCCTTTGAAGTCGCGACTGTGAGCGAGCATGTACATCATCACGGTCTGGGCGATGGGTGATGCCGCAGTGCCAGCTGAGTTGGTGAGACGAACTCCGCGTTCGACAAATGTGCGAAAGATGGGACTGTCGACACCGGTGGAGAACGTGTGCAACCACTTCAATTGCGGTGCAGCAAGAGCAGAACGCATGATGCCGAGGGTGCGGTCTGGCCAACAGTCGTCGCTGAAACACGCGCTACGCACATTGGCGACCTGCTCGTCAGGAAGTTGTTCGGGCCCCGTGTAGATGACAGGCGTGACCGTCGGGTCTGCAGTCAGAATGCGGTCGCTGTATCGCTCCCACACGGTGTCACTCAGCAACACGATGTGTGGGTCAGAGGCAGAGGTCACTCTGCAACTTTACGGAGCCAGCAGGTGTCGGCTGGCCTCGAAACGGTACGGTCAGAGACGTGGCGTTGGTGGCAGCGATGGTGTCGGTGGTGGCGTCGCTGTTGTCGCTGGCACCAGGTCTTGCCGGTGACGGAAATGCAGCCGGTGCTCGCGACACCGAAAGCATCGTCACCTCTGTTACCCCGGTGCCACCCAGTGCGGTGCGTGTCGACATCGTTGGCTTCGATTCGTTCTTACGTGTGCGTAGTGACGGCGTGAAGGTCGAAGTGGCGGGGTATGAGAACGAGCCATACATCCGTATCGATGCCGACGGCGCCGTGTGGGTGAACGACCGTTCCATCACGCGGGCGATGAATGAGTCGCGCTACGGGAACTCGTACGACTCAGCAGATTCGACGTCGTTCTCCACGACGGAAACCCTATGGCGGAAAATCGCGAGCAATGGAGAGGCGATGTGGCACGACCACCGGTCGCACTGGATGAGTCCGAAGCCTCCGGCAACAATTGATTCACGCGGAAAAATCCAGGATTGGGTGGTGCCCGTCACGATTGACGGCGTAGCCACTGAGATTCGAGGCGAGATGTATCTACGCGACCGAGCCACCACATGGTGGTGGGCGTTTGGTTTGGTCACCGTCATTGCTCTCGC
>DAIOTI010000388.1:0-1623 GCA_036752105.1 Ilumatobacteraceae bacterium
CATCAGAGCCACCACATGCGGCCAGGACGACCGCCATTCCAGCAGCGGCAGTTCCGGCTTTCAGAAATGCTCGTCGTGAGAGATTCTCACGAAAGCTTTCCGGTGCGAGGATGCGAATTTCCTTGGCCATGGTTTTCTCCTTGTTTTCTGGTGTTGAAGTTGTTGGTTGATTGTTGGATGGTTGTCGATTGATGAGTTGGTGTTGGTCGTCTCAGGCTCCGGTGAGCGCTTCTGCCATCACGACCTCTGCTTGTCGCGCTGAGAACAGGTAGACATCTTCGGCCGACCACGTGCACCACACCTTGTCGCCCACCTTCGGACGCGACGAATGGGTGCGGGGAACGAGCACCACGACCTCGCGCTCTGCTGCAGACACCACGTATTGCAACACATCGCCGAAGTGCGACACGCTCGCGACTGTGGCGAGCAACTGATTCTCGCTACGTGATGGTTGGTCGACGACCAGATTGATGCATTCAGGACGCACGGCTGCAAGCGCGTCGTTCCCGGCCGGTACATGTTCTTCCGGGTTCGTGGCCACGAACAGCGTTCCGTCGTCAGCATTGACTCCAGTCCCGGTGGAGGTGCCCTGCCAGAAGTTGTTTCTGCCGACAAAGCCGGCGACAAATGCAGTCTTTGGATGTTCGTAGACGGTTTCGGGATCACCGATCTGCTCGACATGTCCTTCGAGCATGATTGCGATTCGGTCACTCATGCTCATTGCTTCCTCTTGGTCGTGCGTGACGAACACAAAGGTGATTCCGAGGCGACTCTGCAGCAATTTCAATTCGATTTGCATCTCTTCACGCAGCTTGCGGTCGAGTGCACCGAGCGGCTCGTCGAGGAGCAAGACACTCGGGCGATTGACGAGCGCACGTGCGACGGCGACACGTTGCTGCTGGCCGCCCGACATCTGACGAGGCTTGCGCTCAGCGAGCTTCGACATTTGCACCATGTCAAGTGCTTCAGCCACACGCGTGGCCACTTCGCTCTTTGGTACACCTTTTTGCTTCAAGCCGTAGGCCACGTTCTCCGCGACGGTCATGTGCGGAAAGAGGGCGTAATCCTGGAAGACGGTGTTGACGTCGCGCTTGTGCGGAGGCACACCTTGCACTTCATTTCCGTTGACCAAGATGTGGCCACCATCTGGTTGTTCGAAACCTGCGAGCATGCGCAAGGTGGTCGTCTTTCCACATCCGGAAGGTCCGAGCAAGGACAAGAACTCGCCGGGCTTCACTGTGAGGTTGATCGAGTCGACCGCGACGACTGAGCCATAGCGCTTCGTGACATCGATCAGTTCGATGGAGCCACGCGCCCCCGTGTTCGCCTCAGCGGTCACTCTCACCCCTCCCCGGTAGAAAACCTTCCAGATACTAGGCACAGGTGCAGATGGTGGAAAGAACAAGCTCCATCGGCAACACTGGCGACCATGAGTGCGACACCAATTGCCACCGACACCGAGAGCCGTGATGCCAATGCGCGGCGACACCTCTGGGGTCATTTCACTCGACTCGGATCGGTACAGCGCAACGGCTATCCCGTCATCGCACGCGGCGAGGGGCCGTATGTGTGGGACCAGAACGGCAAGAAGTATCTCGACGGTCTGAGTGGCCTCTTCACGGT
>DAIOTI010000389.1:0-1614 GCA_036752105.1 Ilumatobacteraceae bacterium
TCGCCGTCGGTTCCCGTCAAGATTCACGTGGGTGGCCACAGTGAACCAGCGCTCGAGCGTGCAGCGCGAGTGGGTGACGGGTGGATCTCGGTGCAGGCGACAACTCAAGAAATCACTGACATTGCTCAGCGTCTTTCTGTACTTCGTTCGGACCATGGTCGTAGCGGGCCGTTTTCTGCCTTTGTCTTGCCGATCGACGCTGTCGGCCCCGATGCGTACCGACGTCTGGGGGACACCATCGAGAGCTTCGGAATGGAGCCCGTGTTCATGGCGGTGCCGTGGTACTACAGCGGCAAAGATCCGAATGATCTTGATGTGCGACGTGAATCGCTGCTGTCATTCGGCGAGAGCGTCATCTCAAGAATCTGATCACCAGACCTCGTTTATCGTTCAAGAGAGAAGGAACCACACATGTCGACAATCTGTGTCACCGGTGCCGCGAACGGCATCGGCAAGGCCACCAAGGAGCTCTTGCAGTCTCGAGGACACACGGTCATCGGTGTCGACTTGAAAGGCACCGACGTCTCGGCCGATCTGTCAAGTACCGAAGGGCGTCAGGCGGCAATCGAAGGTGTGTTGTCGGCATGTGGTGGGCGACTTGACGGACTGGCCCAGTGTGCCGGCGTCAACGGAATGGGAGGCATCGACCTCACGGTGAAAGTCAACTTCTTCGGAGTCATGGCGCTGGCGAACGGGTTGCGCGAAGCACTCAGCAAGGGGACAAACCCCGCGATGGTTTTGGTGTCTTCTAACTCGACGACGATGACGCCAGGGTTACCAGTTGACGATGGTCTCTACTACCTGTCACACACAGAGGAAGAGTGCATCGAACATTTTCAAGGTCGGGGCTGGATGACATATCCGGCAGGAAAGCTGGCAGTCGCATTCTGGATTCGGATGAACGCAGTGAAACCAGAGTGGCTCGGTGCCGGCATTCGAGTCAACGGCATTGCTCCAGGAATCATCGACACTCAGATGACCCAGCAAGCCGCAACGAATGAACTGACGAAGAGCGCCTTTGAGCAGATTCCGATCCCCATCAGCCGGTGGGGCAAACCAGAGGAGATGGCCGAACCGATCGCCTTTCTGTTGTCGACTGCATCGAGTTACATCGTGGGTCAGACGATCTTCGCTGACGGGGGAATCGACGCCCTGTTGCAGCCCACAGCGCATCCCCATCCGCTACCACCACTCAAGTAGGAGACGTCGTGGCTCTTCGCGAAACAGACCCAGTGGCGTGGTTGGTCGCCCACGAGGACATCCGTCAACTTGCCAGTCGCTACGCCGTGTATATGGACATGCGCGACATCGACAAAGTGGTCGAATTGTTCGTTCCTGACGTGAAGATCGGCAAGTCACTTAGCGGACGACAAGCGCTGAAGGAGAACATGAATGGCATGTTGCGCGACTTGAAGCGCAGCATCCTCCAGGTCACCAACCACGTCATCGATGTCATCGACGACGTGACGGCGACCGGCATCGTCAGTTGCCGAGGAGAAATCGAGCCGGTGGACTCGCCTGGCAAGTGGGTGGTGCAACAGATTCAGTACCACGACAACTATGCGAAGGTCGATGGCAGATGGTTGTTCGTGCGGCGTCGCCACATGTTGTGGT
>DAIOTI010000390.1:0-1603 GCA_036752105.1 Ilumatobacteraceae bacterium
TCCATTTTTATCGGTGCAGGTGTCACCTATTCGACCATCGAAACATCTGACATCGCAGCAATCGCACCAGCGCTTGCCGAAGCATCACGCACGGTCGGTTCGCCTCAGATACGCGCTGCGGGCACCATCGGTGGAAACCTCGGAACTTGCTCCCCTGCAGGCGACACATTGCCTGTACTGGCAGCACTTGATGCGAGCATTCATCTCGCTTCTAGCGCGGGTCGCCGGCAGGTCAGCTTTGCTGACTTCATGGTCGGCCCCAAGAGAACCGCTCTTCTCCCTGGCGAGATGGTGCTCGGTGTTTCTTTGCCGATCGTGGACGGATGGCAGGGTTACGCGAAGGTCGGCGTGCGTAATGCGATGGTCATTTCAATCGCATCGGCCTGTCTCGTACGCCGACTCTCCGATGATTCCTTGCAAGTCGCGCTCGGGTCGGTTGGGCCCACCATCATCCGAGCACGGGCAGCAGAATCGTGGTGGCTTGAGCAACAAGCGCCTCGAACATCCACGCAGATGTTCTCTGAGTTCGGGGCACGTTGCGCAGCTGAAGCGAGTCCGATCACGGACCATCGCTCGACCGCTGAATACCGTCGACATGCAATCAAGATTCTCTGTTCCCGTTTGGCTGCAAGGAGCACACCTAGATGAGCGAAAATCAGACGTACACACTCACCATCAATGGCCTGAAGCGAGAGGTGAAGGACTCCTGGATCGGTGAAAGCCTTCTGTATGTGTTGCGCGAGCGACTCGGCTTGCCCGGTGCAAAAGGGGCATGCGAACAAGGGGAATGCGGAAGCTGCACCGTCATGGTGGACGGTGCAGCCGTTTGTAGTTGCCTCGTGTTGGCGGCAAGTGCAATCGAATCCGATATCAAGACCGTCGAGGGTCTTGCCCCGGACGGCAGCCTCACGGACGTTCAACAGTCATTCATCGACAATGGCGCCGTTCAGTGCGGATTTTGCACACCGGGTTTGATCGTCGCCATTCACAATCTGCTCGACTCACGACCAGCCCCGACGGATCTCGAAGTCAGAGAAGCGATTTCAGGAAACATCTGCCGTTGTACCGGGTACGGACGGATCTTTGCTGCTGTTCAAGACGTCATCGAACAACGAGGCGCGACGAAATGAGCACCGTCAAGACTCGTCGCGATGTATTGGGCACCAACGCGCTTCGACCAGATGGCGCAGCGAAAGTCAAGGGTGAGTTCTCTTTCTCTTCCGACATGTGGTCTGACGGAATGCTGTGGGGCGCCACTTTGCGATCACCACATCCGTATGCACGCATTCTTCGCATCGATACCAGCCCCGCACTGGCAATCGATGGCGTTCGCACCGTACTGACCGCCGAAGACGTACCAGGAGTTCTCACATACGGCCTCATCGACCAAGACCAGCCGGTCTTTGCAGTCGACTATGTGCGCTACATGGGTGAACCGGTGGCGGCAGTGGCAGCAGATCATCCAGAGACGTGTCGACGCGCTCTCGCGGCAATTGTCGTTGAATACGAGGTGTTGACGCCGCTCACTGATCCAGAGATGTCACTCGACGACTCAGTACCGGCCATTCACCCGAATGGAAATGTCTTTCGACACCAACGCATC
>DAIOTI010000391.1:0-1590 GCA_036752105.1 Ilumatobacteraceae bacterium
CGGGAAAGGAAATAGAAGTCCAGGAGACGTGACTCGATGCGAAACCAGTCGTAGTCCCATCGGGAGAAGAGTTGCACTTCTCCGTCGTTGCGCGTGACGCTGAAATTGCCCAGGTTCCAGTCGACGAGGATCGGGATCTTCGGCCATTCGTCGTAATGCACGGCTTCGAGGTGCATCAACAGATCATGGGTGGAACGGGCGAGTACACCGATGTCTTCAGGTGGCAAGTCGAAGTTGCGTGAAGCAAATGGGTTGGTGAGCTGGTCCAACAAGTGGATCGCATCACCCTTCACGGAGTTGGACACGTGCGGAAGTGCCGGAGCGATGTCGGCACACGCATGATGAAAACGCGCAATCTCGCGAGCAAGTGCAGCGACATCGGCACTGCTCAACACCTTCGGCAACGACTCGGCCCGCTTCACCTCGGTGTAGAAGGCACACCAACGTCGACCGTCGTACCAGGTGTAGGGACGCTTGTCGACGGTGAGAACGTCGGCGAGGAACCCAGCCCAGCGTCCATGACGCAACAAGGAACTGCAACGGGCGAGTCGATCATGATCCTCGGCAAAGAGGAAGTACGAACCGTACGACGACACCTTGGCCACCACGGTGGACGCGTCGTCGAGCACCACCTGGAACACCCGATTGGTGCTCACATGAGCACTCATCTCTCGCATGTCGGTCACCGTGCGTGGGTCGCCGTAGCTGGCCCAGGCGAGGCGTACGACGTGTTCGGCGTCGTTCAACAGATGGGACGGCATGCTCATACGGACACCATGGCGGTAGCCGGAGCACCGACCCGAGTGCGGGTTCGTGTACTAGGCGCGAACGCCGATGGGTGCAATGAGTCGGAAGCCGGCTTGATGCCGTTCCTCTTCACTCTCGCCGCCCCAAAATCCGTATTCACGATGTGCGCGCGCAAAGTTGCGGCACGTTTCCAAGACTGGACATTCCAAACACACTGTACGAGCCTTCTCTTCGCGTCGTAGTCGCGTTTGTGGCCGTTCTGCCAGGGGAGCAAAGAAGATGTCGGAGAGCCCCCTGCATGAGCCGTGCTCCATCCACTCGTCATCGGTTTCTTCGCGGAACTTGAAATCGAGGCTGGTCATGTGCCCTCCAGTGCGAGGCGAGCCCCGCGTCACGCGAGCGTAGACGATAAGTAACCGACCAGTCAATTAGACCTCGGTTTGGGTGATACCTAGCCGTTGAGCACGGCCTCGACGCCGGCGGCAAACTTCGCCACGTCGTCGGAGGTGACATCCCAGGCGGTCATCCAGCGCACCTGTCTTGCAGCAACGTCCCAATCCCAGAAGAACGACCACTCCTGAAGCTGGGTCTTGGCGGGGTCGGTGAGCGTGGGAAACAAGCTGTTGACCGCAGGGGGAGTGGTGAGACCGAGCGAGGCATGGTGCTTGGTGGCTTCGTACACACCCATGGCGGCCGAGTTTGCTGCGCGGCCAAGGTCGATGAAGAGATCGTTGGTGAGTAGGGCTTCATATTGCGCGGACACATAACGCATCTTTGAATGCAACTGGGTGACGTTCTTTCGCAGGTACTCAGCACGGGGGGCTCGAGCCGGATCGAACCACA
>DAIOTI010000392.1:0-1573 GCA_036752105.1 Ilumatobacteraceae bacterium
CGCAACAACCGCGTGACCGTGCGGCAGTTCAACTCTCCACGGGGCCGCATTGTCACCTCCGACGGCGACGTGGTGGCACGCACCGTGAAGATCGACCCGAAAGAGCGTCCGAATGCGCGCTTCCAATATCAGCGCGAGTACCCCGAAGGTGACTTGTTCGCCAACATCACCGGCTACTACACGGTCGCATTCGGTGCCACGCAACTTGAACGCACTGAGAACGACGTGCTCACCGGCAAGACCGGCCAACAACAAGTACAAGGTGTCGACGACTTGTTCACGCGCGATCTCACGGGAACAGTCGAGCTCACAGTTCGTGCCGACCTGCAGAAGGTGGCCAAACAAGCACTGAAAGGCCGTGTGGGAAGTGCGGTGGTGATGGACCCGCGCACCGGCGCAATACTTGCGATGTATTCGAACCCCACGTTCGACCCGAACCAGGTGGCCAGTCACGACACTGGCGAAGCAAACGACGTGTTGATGGCACTGCAGGCCGACAAGGAAAAACCGCTTCTCGCAAACGCCTACCAAGAGCGGTACATGCCGGGCTCGACATTCAAGGTGTTGACCACTTCTATAGGTCTTGAGACCGGCACGTTGAACAACTTGTCGAACTTCCCCGTCACGAACAAGTGGGTTCCGCCGAACACCGACAACCCCATTCAGAACTACGGAAAAAAGACATGTGGTGGTGATTTGGCTGAAGTCTTCAGTCGTTCATGCAACATTCCGTTTGCGCAAACCGCGGTCGCGCTCGGCCCCGACACCATGGTGAACGGAGTCAAAGGGTTCGGACTGGAAGAAGCCGTACCCATTGATCTTCCTGGTGCAGCCACCAGCACATTTGGTGGAGATGCCAATTACTTCACCGACTCCCTCGCACTTCTCGCCATTCATGGTTTTGGTCAAGGCGGAGTTCAACTCACTCCTCTTCACATGGCGATGATTGCATCGTCGGTTGCCAATGGTGGCGTGATGATGAAGCCGTATGTCGTTCAGCGTCGTGTGGCACATGACGACACCGTCATCAGCAGCACGCAACCGCAGCCATGGAAAACTCCGATGACTGCTGCGACGGCACGCACCTTGACAACTCTCATGGAAGGTGTGGTGCGCGAGGGAACTGCAGCGTGCTGCATGCAACTGAAAAGCGGTGTGCGCGCAGCTGCGAAGACTGGCACTGCACAGTTGTTCGACGATCCGAAGAAGCAACGCTCACACGCGTGGATCATGGGGTTTGCACCAGCTGAAGCGCCTCGTGTCGCCGTTGCAGTGATGTTGAAAGGCGTGAACGAGGAAATCAGCGCCGGAACAGGTGGGAAACTCGCTGGTCCTGTTGCAAAACGTCTGCTCGACGCTGCACTTCCACTCGTGCCCTAGGGGCGCAAGGCCACCTCGCTAGCCTGTAGCGAGCACGTATGAGTGACCAGAACCGCATGGTGGTGAACGACCGCTACGAGATCGAACGCCGCGTCGGCAGAGGCGGCATGGCCGACGTCTTCTTGGCCCGCGACTTGTTGCTCGACCGACCCGTCGCCATCAAGGTGCTGTTCCCCGAGCTCGCCACCGACCC
>DAIOTI010000393.1:0-1565 GCA_036752105.1 Ilumatobacteraceae bacterium
CGAGCAGCTGGTCGAAGGTGTCTGCGAGGGAGTGATAGCGACCCACGAGCGCGGCACGACCGGTTTTGGATATGACAGCGTGTTCATTCCGGACGATGGTGACGGTCGAACTTTCGCTGAAATGGGGATTGGCGCGAAGAACGCCATCTCGCATCGAGCTCGTGCAATCAAAGCCTTGCGTGTGTTGTTGTCGACACCGTGACCGATATTCCTTTGTGGTCGCTTCCAGCAACTGTGAAGTCGCGGACCTCGTGCACCATCACACCGCGAGTGACAAGCGCATGATCCAGGCGTACGACCGGTCGTGATCGTTTTCCAATCGGAAAAGTGCCGGCAAGAAATCTTCCGTGAACAAGGTGCGCTGACAGAAACCCACGACGAAAGAGACGGCGCATCGGGGGGTGCCAGAACGAGGTGTTGAAGTCGCCGATGACGACTGTCGGTGCAGTCATCGTGCTGGCAACGTCACCGATCGCCTTGAGCGACGGACCCCAATCTTCAGTCTTCGTTTTGTTCACTGGAGGCATCGGATGCACGACGACGAAACCAATGATGTGTCCGGTAGCGCTGACGGCCATGCCAGAAAGTGCCGGCTTTGAGATCAATCTATGGTCGCTCACATCTACAAGCTGATGCCGGCTCCACACCCCGATGCCGTCTGCGCCAGTTGAGAGCAACACATGTCGATGCGGCCATCGAGACGCATGCTCGTGAGTGACCAATGCTTCGTGAAGCTCGGACGTCAACTCTGACATCGTGATGATGTCTGCGCCGGTTGCAAGCACGTCATCAACTGCTTCTGTTGGAGACGTATTGACGTACAAGAGGTTCGCATGCACCATGGTGATCGCGCTGGATGGTGTCACATCATCGCCGGGGCGGTGGCGACGATGAGCCAGCACCGCGTGCGACATGATGACCACGATCCATGTGGTTTGCAGGAGGCTCGCTGACATCAACAACCAATTGGTAGTGACGACGGCAAAACCCGCAATGACCACGTTCAGGGCTGCTGCAAATGGAATGACGGCTTGGAGTGCTGCGAACAGAATTGAGCGACTGACACGAAGCACAATTGACAGCACCACCAATTGGGTGACGGCCACGCAGACCCAGGCGAGTGTCGCGAGAAGTGTCGTCATCGTGTCGCTCGGTGACGTGACCGGCGCGGTTTACCAGCCACGCAGATCAATTGGCCACGTATCGACGACCAAGTCGTTTTCGACGACGTGAGCGACTGAATGCATGGCCATCGTGGGGTCGATGTGTGCTGGTGTCACTCGCACCCTGTCACCGAGAGATGTGCCAGCGCCCGAGAAAGTGAGATGTTCGTCGGAGCAGAACCACACTGTGTTATCCGCGAGAGAGGGATTGCCGTGGTCCATGCCGAGGGCCTTCAGTCCGACATCGAGGACCTTCCATTGGTCGTTCTCTGAAATGACAGAACCGACCACCCACATTGCCTGTTCGAACGGCAGACCAAGAGTGGCGTAGTGGGTGTCCATCAATGCGTAACTTCCGGCTTGCACCTCGGTCACCCCAGTTCCTTCGAACAGGTCATATGT
>DAIOTI010000394.1:0-1539 GCA_036752105.1 Ilumatobacteraceae bacterium
AGCGATTATTTGTCGCTGTATCGCGCTCGCTCGGAAGACGTGAATGATGTGCGCTGGTCGGCATCCGATGCAGCCTTGCTCGACGATGCGCGCGAGCAGCTCGGTCCAGTGCCGGGCCGGGGTGGAAAAGTCGATGACGCCGATGAGATTCGCACATACGGACACATCGTCGTTGACGAAGTACAAGACCTCACGCCCATGCAGTTGCGGATGGTCGCACGTCGTTCTCTGAACGGCTCGATGACGTTGGTGGGAGACATCGCTCAAGCCACCGGACCACTCGCAGCCGAGGAATGGGACGACGTACTCGCACACCTTCCTAAGAAAAAAGAGCCACGCGTCATCGGGTTGTCGGTCGGCTATCGCATCCCGGCTCAAATCATGGAACTTGCGGACAAGGTCATGCATGCAGCCACGCCTGGCCTTCGTGCACCTCGAAGCGTGCGTCAAGGCGATGAATCACCACGCATCGTTGCTGCATCGAAGGGTGACCTTGTTCCAGTCGTGGTGGGCGAGATCACCGCGATGCGTGAGCGACTCGTGGCCGGCAATGTTGCTGTGGTGTGTCCGGATCACATGGTGAGCGATGTGTCCGATGCGCTCGATGCTGTCGGTGTGCACCATGGCCGCGCGCAGGCAACGGCACTCGAGGCTGACGTAACGGTCGTGCCGGTGAGTTTGGTGAAAGGTCTCGAACTCGACGGGGTGGTGGTGGTCGAGCCTGCGGCCATCGTGGCCGACGAGCTCCACGGTCTCCGTGCTCTCTACGTGGCGCTCACGCGATCGACGCGCAGTCTGACTGTCGTGCACGAACAGCCACTGCCCGAGGCGATGCGGTAAAGATTCGGCTCGATGTCAGAGTTGTGAGAACGCATCGATGATCAGACCGAGAAAACGGTTTGCCTTGTCCGCGTCAGCCGGTCGCTTGCGTTCAACCGCAGTCGTCATCATGTCGACGATGCGCCGCATGTCTTCGGCGATGTCGAGCTTCAGTTCTTGAAGTTGAGGTTCGAGCACTTGCCAATTTGCTTTCGCGACAGCGAGAGCGTCACGGGCTTCTTGTCCGCGGCCGCTTGCGATGGCGTCACCGAGGTCTGCGCCGGCAGAGGCGATGTTCTTCATGAGATCGAGCGATTCACCGCTCGGCAACGTTGTAGTCGAGGCAATTGTGACGACTGGAGCGGTGGTGTCAGTCGAGATGATGGTGGTGGCGCATCCAGTGAGAGAGAGCACAGACATGACGATGAGGGCAGAGGTGATTCGAGACATTACGGCCGATCAGGTGGTGACGAGAATTCGTGCGCTTGCAAAAGGCGTCACGCTCACGTCGCGACCTTGCACAGAAACGACGACGTCACCATTCTCAGCCACACCTGCGACCTTGGCACGAGTTCCGGGTACAAGACTTGTCTTTTCAAGAAAGTCGAGCATGCCAGCGGCGAACTCGAGTTCTTCTGGAATGCGCGCGATGGTGAATTCAGTTCCGGTGTCGAGTTGCGCCAGTCGCATGGCGTCGTCGGGGGGAGAGTATTGGCTACC
>DAIOTI010000395.1:0-1530 GCA_036752105.1 Ilumatobacteraceae bacterium
GTGTTGATGGGTTATTCATGGAGATTCACTCTGCTCCTGACAGTGGACTGAGTGACGGTCCGAATATGGTGCCACTGCATCGCGTTGAGGCCATATTGGCTGAGGCTCAAAAAATCAAAGAGCTAATCGAGTCCGACGGTCCAGCTCCATCGAGTTACTAAGTGGATAAAGTCAGAAACACTTCAATGTACGAACACTTAGAATATCTTGACGACCGGTGTGAGCTTCGATGCATTTGTGGCTCGTCCCGAGGCATCACCTTTCGGCGTCGTGATAGATATGCACTGAAGTTCAATTTCAAGTTGTGCGCAAAGTGTGGGCATGTCAGAACTGCAAATCCGTTGTCTGAGAGCGCCGCTCGCCGTTTCTACACATCTTCGGATTACAGGTCGTTGTATTTTCCCGGTGAGTCCACAGAGTCGGTTCTGAGAAGAAAGACTCCGCTGCCAAACACGCGTTCTGGATTGCTGCGCTACGCAGAACGTCTGAATGTCGGCCCCGGGAAGATCGTGGAGTGGGGTTGCGGAGGAGGCTGGAACTTGATCCCATTCCGCGATGCGGGTTGGGATGTGATGGGTTTCGACTTCGATCGAACGTACATCAACTTGGGTAGAGAGATGCTTGGTCTTCGATTGTTCGAGATCGGCGATGGGATCGATCCAGCGTCGATAATCTCCAGTCCAGACGTCGTTCTCATAAATCATGTGATTGAACATGTACTTCAGCCGGAAGAAACATTTCGCCAGCTGCGAGAGCTTTGCACTGAAGAGACGGTCGTAATTGTCGGTGTCCCTCTTCTTGAAACGATTGGGATTTGGCACTGGAGAGACTTCTTCCACGTTGCGCACATCCATTATTTTTCGCGCCGCACGTTCCTCAACGTTGCTGCAGACGCAGGATTTTCGGTAATTGATCAGAGCGTTTCAGATGGGCTGTTTGCACTCAAACGAAGTGCGGAATCACCCCGTCGTTCGATTTCACTTATTGGACCCGTAGAGTCAGCTCTCTTGCTCTGGAAAGGGTTCTTAGAGCCAAGATTTCGCATCAGACGAACAATTTCCTACTTGCTTCGCCGTCTTGGACTGATCGGTGTTGTAAAGCGTCTACGTCGGAATCTGTCATGATCCGAATATTCATCGGCTATGACGGTAATGAAGCTGTCGCATTCCACGTGTTGGCGCACAGCATCATGCGCCATGCTTCTGCTCCTGTCACCATCACCCCGATCGTCAAGCAGCACATGGCGGGTTTCTACGATCGAGAGCGGTCTGGTCTCGAGTCAACTGACTTCTCCTTCACCCGATTCCTGACGCCCTATCTCTGTGGTTATGAGGGCTGGGCGGCATTCATGGACTGCGACATGTTGATGCTCGGAGACATCGCTGACTTGTGGTCGTTGCGTGACGATCGATATTCGGTGATGTGCGTGAAGCACGACTACCGTCCGGTCGAAGACACGAAGTTCCTCGGCCAGGTCCAGACGAAGTACGAAAAGAAGAACTGGTCGAGCGTGATGCTGTTCAACAACGC
>DAIOTI010000396.1:0-1514 GCA_036752105.1 Ilumatobacteraceae bacterium
GGTCTTGCCTGTACCGATGGCCCAGATGGGCTCGTAGGCGATCACCATGGAGCCCACATGTTCTGGTGACCGTTTGGCCACCGCAGCGCGTACTTGCGCCAGCACCTTCTCTTCGGTGCGACCCTGCTCACGCTCTTCGAGTGTCTCTCCGACGCAGACGATCGGCGTCATGCCTGCCTTGAAAACAGCGCTGATCTTCTTGGCGACGATGTCATCGGTCTCCCCGAAGAGTTCTCGTCGCTCACTGTGCCCGACTATCACGTAGCTCACACTTAGCTTTGCAAGAAACAGCGCGGAGACTTCTCCGGTGAAGGCACCTTTGTCTTCGAAGTGACAGTTCTGTGCGCCGAGAACGAAACGCATGTCGTCTGATTCGATGACAGTCTGCACGCTTCGTAGATCGGTGAAAGGCGGATGGACACTCACATCGACTGAGTCGAAATCATCCTTTGACACCATGTAGGACAACTTCTGCACACACTGAATCGCCTCAAAATGATTGTGGTGCATCTTCCAATTTCCACTGATGAGTGGCTTGCGTTTCTCAGCGGGCATTAGGCGCTCCTCTCAGTGCTGCGAGGCCGGGCAGGTCACCAAGCTCGAGAAGCTCGAGCGAAGCACCTCCACCGGTGCTCACATGGTCAACTTCAGAGTCGAGTCCAAACTGCGCGAGTGCGGCAGCACTGTCGCCACCGCCGACCACCGTGAAGGCCTTTGTGTCGGCCATGGCTTGTGCGACTGTCCGGGTTCCTGATGCGAAACGTTCATCTTCGAACATCCCCATCGGCCCATTCCAAAAGACGGTACGCGCTTCCATGATGACGTCTGAGAACGCAGCAGCACTTCCGGGTCCGATATCGAGACCCTTGGCACCCTCTGGCAATCGAACTCCGAAGGTCGCATAGGACCCAGATGCATCGAGACCATTGATGTCTTCCGGAAGGTGAATGGGCTTTGATCCTTCCAGTAGCTTGCGACAGGTCGACACATGGTCCAGTTCGCAGATCGAATCTCCGACTGGATAACCCTTCGCGGCGAGGAATGTGAAGCACATCCCGCCACCAATGACCAACGCATCGACTACTTGCAACAGCGCTTCGATGACGCCGAGCTTGTCGCTCACCTTGGCACCACCGAGAACTGCGACAAACGGGCGTTTGGGGTTCTCGCGCAGCCCACCCAACACGTCGACTTCTCGTTGCAAAAGTCGCCCCGCAGCTGACGGGAGAGTCTTTGGAGGACCGACGATTGATGCGTGTGCTCGATGCGCCGCGCCGAAAGCATCGTTCACATACGCATCCACACCGCGCACCAACTGCGCGACAAAATCAGGATCGTTGCTTTCCTCCCCCGCATTGAACCGAAGGTTCTCGAGCAACTCCACCCCCGGAGCCAATTCAGCGAGCCTGCGTCGCACCGGTTCCAGTGCGTACTTCGCTACCGGCGCCCCCTTGGGTCGCCCTAGGTGAGTGGCGCACAACACCTGGGCGCCACGCTCGGTCAGCCAATTGATG
>DAIOTI010000397.1:0-1508 GCA_036752105.1 Ilumatobacteraceae bacterium
CGCCCGAGTTGTGGCTGAGATTGGTGGTCTCTTTGTCTTGTTGGGGCTTGTGGCGCGAGTCGCTTCTCGTTGGCGGTTTGCAAGCGCCCCACTCTTCCTGCTTGTCGGTCTTGGGCTAGGCGAGGGTGGAGTGGTTGATCTCGATTTCTCGCAGCCATTTATTCAGGTCTCCGCTGAGGTCGGAGCGATTCTCCTACTGCTCTTTCTCGGACTTGAGTTCTCAGCAACGACGATTGTGAAGCAGGTTCGCTCGCATCGCCGAACTGCAGTTGTGGACGTCGTCTTGAACGCGGCACCGGGAGCATTCGTCGCATTTTTGTTGGGCTGGAGCCCGGTGCTGATGTTCGCTATGGCTGGAGTGACCTATGTGTCGAGTAGCGGCATAGCCACACAGGTCGCACGGGAAATGGGATGGAAGTCAAGACCAGAGTGGAAATCGCTGATTGCCGTCCTAGTGCTGGAAGATCTGGTTATGGCGCCGTACCTGCCAGTCCTCACGGCGATTGCTGGTGCAACGTCATTGTTCTGGGGCCTTACCGGGGTGGGCATCGGTCTGTTCGTTGTCGCGGTACTTCTTTACATCGGAGCTCGCGGAATCAAGCCGTTTGCGGTGGTACTACGAGCCGACAAGGGATCATCGTTACTGCTCACAACCCTTGGCCTTGCACTGCTCGCCGGTGGCGTTTCGGCACTCTTTGACTTCTCATCAGCGGTAGCCGCATTCTTCGTCGGATTGCTGATAACTGGTGAGATTGCAGAAGCGATCCGTAATCGAATGGCTCCACTCCGCGATATCTTCGCGGCAGTGTTTTTCGTATTCTTCGGTTTGCAGACGAGTCCTGCAGACATACTCAGCGCACTTCCAGTCGCATTGACACTCGTCGCAGTGACGTGGGCTACCAAAGTAGTCACTGTGTATTTTGCACTTGGGGAGGGAAATGCGCCGTCTATCAGTCGTCGGATGTGTGCGCTACGTGGCGGGAGTCTTTTGAGTGCTCGAGGTGAATTCAGCGTTGCAATTGGAGCTGTCGTATCTTCAATCGGGATTGCGACAACTGATTGGCAGGGAACAGTTGCAACTTACGTGATTGTCAGTGCTCTTGTCGGTCCGATCGTTGCTCGGTATTGTGATCGTGCGGTACCGAATCAGACAGAAGTTATCCCCACATATTGAGTTAGGTGTTCGAGGGTTTCATTGCTTCAAGCATCTCGCCCATCTGGCGGTGCACGAGATTGATCGCCTGGAGTGGTCTGATCATGACTCGGAACTCCACGATCTTGCCATTGTCGTTACACCGAATGATGTCGACACCATTGACGTACTTGCCTTCGACGGTGGTCTCGAATTCGAGTACTGCGGTGTCGCCTGAGATGACCTGCTTGGTGTAGCGGAAGCGCTTCGATGGGTCGCCACTCGAGGACGATTTCTCGCCAGGCAGGGTTTGGCCGGCTGCGCTCAGGTAAAGGGTGGTGATGGCTTTGCCGACTTGTGGTGTGTAGACGATCGG
>DAIOTI010000398.1:0-1496 GCA_036752105.1 Ilumatobacteraceae bacterium
TGTCGGAAGTGAATTGTTCGGGCCCGGCACCGGTCGTACCAAGAAGGCAGCTGAGCAAGTTGCGGCGCAGGCGGCGATCGATCACCTTCGCACACTCGACGAACCAACTCGCTCGTAAACGTCTCCACCACTGGACACGGATGTGCCTGAGTTACCCGAAGTCGAAACTGTCAGGCGGGGAATCGAGTCTCTCGTTGTCGGCCGTCGAATTTCGTCGGTGACTGTCGGACGCGAACGTTCGGTTCGTCGCGTGGGTCGTGACGCGGTCATACACGGACTGATGGAAACCTCGGTGACAAGAGCTGGTCGGCGTGGCAAGTATCTGATCTGTGACTTGTCAAGTGGCGAACGAATGATGATTCACCTGCGCATGAGTGGTCGCGTGCTCATTCATCCGCCCGACCATCCGCGGCCACCTCACACCCATGTGGTGTTGACACTCGAGCCGGACACTCACGAGGTGCGACGTAGCGTCGTGCATGAATTCCGCTTCGTCGACCCGCGCACGTTCGGTGAAGTCGTGGTGTATGACCCGGCAGACGAGTGCGATGTGTTGCCCGAGCTCGCACGGTTGGGGGTGGACCCATTTGTCGACCACTTCGACGATGAAGTCGTGTGGGGCCTGCTTCACCCACGACGACGTGCAATCAAGGCGTTACTTCTCGACCAACACGTCATTGCCGGAATCGGCAACATCTACGCCGACGAGATTCTCCATCGTGCAGGAATCAAGTGGAACAGGCTTGCGAGTTCGCTCTCGCGTGGGCGAGTGTCACGCCTTCGGCAGTCCATCACCGCGGTGCTGAGCGAGGCAGTGGCAGCGGGAGGGTCGACACTCCAGGACACCCAATACGTCGATGTCGAAGGTGAAACGGGGTGGTTTCAGCTCGATCACAGGGCGTACGGCCGCGGCGGCCTGCCGTGTCTGACCTGTGGAAAAACCACAATTACGCGAGTCGTGACGAACGGCAGGTCGACTTGTTATTGCCGAATCTGTCAGCGCTGAATGCGCACAGAAGATCGCTCGAGGAGACTCAGTCTCCCGACGGCTAGTCCATTACTCTCATCAGTGCCGTGTTTCTGAAGACTCTCACCCTGAAAGGTTTCAAATCCTTTGCCGACACGACGGCGATGGAGCTTGAGCCCGGAGTCACCGTTGTCGTCGGACCCAATGGTTCGGGCAAATCGAATGTTGTCGACGCCATTGCGTGGGTCTTGGGAGCACAAGCCCCGAGCGCTGTACGAAGCCAGAAAATGGAAGATGTCATCTTTAACGGCACGTCAAAGAAATCAGCTCTTGGCCGAGCCGAAGTGCTTCTCACGCTCGACAATTCTTCCGGAGTGCTCCCGCTCGAATTCACTGAGATCACCATCGGCCGCACGCTGTTCCGTAACGGAGACAGCGAGTACTCCATCAATGGTGTCGAGTGTCGTCTGCTCGATGTCCAGGAGTTGTTGTCCGACGCAGGTGTCGGACGTCAGCAGCACGTCATCAT
>DAIOTI010000399.1:0-1491 GCA_036752105.1 Ilumatobacteraceae bacterium
GCTCCCTTGCTCGCGCAAAAGTTGAAAGCCAATTCGCCCGAGCAGAACGATATGTCGAGGCCGTCAATGCGCGGGTCGTGCTGCCTTCAGCAGGTCCTCCCTGCTTCTTGGATGAGGACCTGTTTCACCTCAACATGTTCAGCAACGATGATGTCTCGATCTTCCCCGACCAGACCATCTTCATTGACCGCCTCACAAAGCGTGGTGTGAAACAGCCAACGGTGAACGTTCCGGGAACATGCGTTGAGGTGACGTCTAGCGATGTTGTCGTGACGCACCCAGCACCTAATGAAGAGGTCATGAGACCATTCACTGACAAGCAGCACTATCTGCGGTCATATCAAGCTGATTGGTCTGGATGGCTCAGCCGAGAGAGGGCGAGTTGGCCTTCTGAGCAGACGGGTCTCGTCGCTGCATTGAATGTCTGGTGGGAGTCGCTCTTCGTCCTGTCACCGACGCTTCGTGCGGCGATCGGCGGGAATTGTCGGGTGGTGTCAGGTGATGCCGACATCCTCATCAACTTCGGGCGTGGTGAGGTGCGACGATTTGCCGGCGATCCCGTGCGGTATCGATTCGAGATTCCTCGTCCGCTCCTCGAGAAAGTCGTTCGAAACAAAGCCGTGGACTGGTCGAATTCTCTGTTCCTCAGTTGCCGCTTCAGCGCATGGCGGGATGGGGAGTTCAACGAGTTTCTCTACATCTTCTTCAAGAGCCTCTCCGTTGAGCGCATCCGTCGGGCCGAGGAGGAAGCGAAGCGTCGGACTGGGGTTCAGGAGGAGCGTTCCGAGGAAATCGAGCTCGGCGACTTCATCATGCAGCGCAAGTGCCCGCATCGAAGTGCAGACCTCTCAGAGTTCGGAGTGATTGAGGGTGAATATGTGGTGTGCACCCTGCACGGGTGGAAGTTCAGGACATCAGATGGTGCCTGCATGAATGCTGACGACCGGAGTCTGAAGATTCGGCCTAGGAACTAGGCGAGCACTCCCGAGTGGACGATGACCGTCGTCCCACGTGGAAGCAGGTTCTTGTCCCAGATCATGTCCATCGCGGCCACACTGACTCGCACACAACCGTGCGACGCGGGATAAGCCGGCACGGACGTTGAGCCATGAATGGCTACCCCGCCGATGAAGTACTTCGGGCGATAGATCTGACCGAGGTCGCCGATCCACCAGCCATCTGGTCGTTCGCGATCGATTGAAAAAATCCCCTCTGGAGTAAGTGCAACGCCTCGGATGATCACACCTGGCGAGTTTGCGTCCGGCTCTTCGTATTCCCGATCGTCACCCGTAGAGGCGTTGAGTACCGCCTCAGTCTTTCCTTCTTGGACGATGAAGAGCAGCTGGCGCTGCTTGTCGACTTCTGCCAACGTTCCCTCGGTCGTTTCTGCCGTCGCGGGTTCATCGACCGTCTCGAGCAGGTATGCGGTCCCCGGCGTGATGCTTCCCGTTGGTTTCAGCCTGAAGTACTTCTGGAATGCCATCACCGCTT
>DAIOTI010000400.1:0-1488 GCA_036752105.1 Ilumatobacteraceae bacterium
AAAGTGGGCAAGACGTTGGACGGATTTGAGATCGTCGGTCCGGGTTTCGTCGTCACCGGCACCAATGACGACGAGATGTCGAAGGCCGCTGCCGGCACTCGCCAGCAGATCGCCTTCTACGGCTCGACCCCCGCCTATCGCCCTGTTCTCGACCTTCACGGCTGGGGACACGTGCAAGATGAACTCAACTCCATGTCGAAACAAGGCAAGTGGGTCGAGATGGCCAACTGCATCACCGATGAGATTCTCGATGCATTTGCCGTGGTGTCAGAACCCGAAGACATCGCGTCGAAACTTGACGGCCGTTACGGCGACGTCATCTCGCGCATCAGCTTCTATGTTCCTTATGCATCTGACCCAGCTCGGTGGAACAAAGTTCTCGCCGATCTGCAGAACGCGTAGTTTCCTCAGGAACCCAGACCGACAAGCCACGCGTGCACGTTGTCGCCGAGCGCTGCGACGTCGTAGCCGCCCTCTTGCAACACCACTGTGGGCAATCCGAGCTGTGACACCACCTCACCTTGGCGTCGAAAACCGTCGGTGGTGATGGCGAGGTCACAGATGGGATCGGTGATGAAAGTGTCGAGGCCGAGTGACACGATCAACATGTCGGCACCGAATGCGGCGATGCGTTCGGCGGCGCTCGACAGCGCCGCGACGTATTCATCGTCTGCTGTTTTCTTCGCCAGCGGCACGTTCAGGTTGCTTCCGAGACCGCGACCAGAGCCGTTCTCATCGGCATAACCGGTGAAGTACGGATAGGCACGTGCAGGATCGCCGTGCAAACTCACATACATCACGTCATCTCGGTCATAAAAGATCTCTTGGGTTCCGTTGCCGTGGTGATAATCGACATCTAGCACCACCACCTTCGACGCCGTCGTCGTGACGACGTGATGAGCCGCAATTGCCGCATTGTTGAAGAAGCAGTAGCCGCCGTACATCGACGTGGTCGCGTGGTGACCCGGTGGGCGGCACAATCCGTATGCGAATCGGTCGCCATCGAGCACCACCTTGGTGGCCGTCAGAGCGGTGTCGACTGCACCACGAGCCGCAGAATACGTTCCCTCACACAATGGTGTGGTGGTCTCAAAACACCACCACCCGAGTTTTCCCGTGACACTTTGCGGTTCGCGACCATCTGTGCCCTCGCGTCGAAAGGCCGGTCGATAGAACACGTCTGGTACCACTTCTCGTGCCTCACTGATGTCGCGTTGGTAGTCGGCCCATCCGGTGGTGAGGAATCGGTTGAGTCCTGCATCGTGCACTGCGTCAATCGGAGCAGTCCCCCACTCGGTGGGTGGCATGAAGAGAAATGAGGTGTCTGCTTCGAGCACTTCGCGAATCTTCTCGGCGCGGCCGATGTGCTCATACGGCGAATGCGCAGTCGATTTCTCGATTTCGGTGAGCGGATTGTGCCCGAGGTGGGCTGGTGTGTAGACGACTTTCATCGCCCACACATTAGGCACGGGAGGTGTCGTACCTCAG
>DAIOTI010000401.1:0-1443 GCA_036752105.1 Ilumatobacteraceae bacterium
AAAGTCTTTGCTGGAATGGCTGCACAAGAACGGCCCCGATCAGGCCAGTCGCAAGCTGATGGGCGACGATCGATTGCATGCCGAGAAGTGAGAACAGCGCCAGATAGACGATGAAGAGCGGAGGGTGATCGGCTGCTTGCGTGACGATGCCGAACTTGTTGTACTTCAATGGATTGACGAATCCGACACCATCGGCGACGAGGTTCGCGCTGTGATGATAGAAGTAGGCGTCACCCCAAATCTGCAGTTTGCCGTCGGCGACGATGCGTATGTCTTTGGTGGCAAACACCATCCACAACCTCAGGACGACTGATGCTGCGATTGCAATGGCTAGGTGCTTTCTCCAGTTCGTCATGCTTGTGGCGTCGATCCTGCATCTTTGCGGGACAGGGCGTCCTTGAAGAATGGCGTGGTGAAGGTGCGAAGAAGCGGTGACTCGAAGAGGTAATAACTGACCGCGGCGATCGCCACGGTCAATGAGATGGTGATGAGCAGTCGGTCTGCCATGCCCCCATCAAAAATCTCATAGGGCATCCGCTGCTCTGCGAAATTGCCGGAGATGAAGAGTTGATGCCACAGATAGATGCCATAAGAGATGACACCGAGCCAGGCGAGTGGACGCCAGCCCACCACGGCTGATGTTCGCGATCGTCGTTCTGTGAGTGCAAAGGGGGCCACACAGAAAAAACCGATGAGTCCGTACAACCCTTGTCGGATCGTCTCCCGTTCGAATGTGGACGTCTCAAGACCAACCGCGAGTCCGAATTGTGTGCTGACCCACCAGAAAGTGAAGAGCGCGAAGAGCAAGAGCAACAACGGATGTGCGGACAGCGTGTGGCACAGTGAGCGAATGTCGTGATTGAAATGCGACCACTCCCTGAGCACCGCAAGGGCGATGCCGAGCACAAATATGTCGATGAGTGAGGGGAGCCAGTAGGGAGTGACGTTTTCGAATGTTGGGTTCAGAAGATGAACGACGATACGGAAGACGACACTGAAGAGATAGAGGCATACGAGCGAGGCGAGCAGCACGAGGGCCCGTTGATTCACGGTGCGGTGCCTCGAAGCACGACGCATGACGGCTGCATAAACAGGCATGAACAGGTAGAAGGAGATCTCGGTTGCGAGGCTCCATGACTGGGTGATTCCTGAGATTGCGCGGTCTGGGTGGTACACGTGAAGAAGAAAGAAAGAAAAAAAGAATCCGGAAGGTCCACGAACCGCCACTGCCCCGATGACGAGCATGATGATGAGCGCCAACCAATACGCCGGAAAGATGCGGATGAATCGCTTCCAGAGAAAGTCACTTGCCGAGGGAAGTTGGGTGCCGGTCAGGATGCCGCGGATGAATGGACGCGCAAGGAGATACCCGCTCAGAACGAAAAAGATCGGAACGCCGACGTCCATACGCCCGGTAAACCGCCCGTACGTCTCGTTCATCGT
>DAIOTI010000402.1:0-1419 GCA_036752105.1 Ilumatobacteraceae bacterium
GAGTTTTGACATGCCACGGATGGTCTATGACTTCCCCGCGAACGGTCGAAGACTCGTCCAGCACGCCAAGGGCTACATGGCGACGATAAGCAACGGAATTCAAACGGTTGCGAACGATGAATTCACCGGCGAACTACCTGGCATGCTGCTGAAGTAACTAGGACGCCTTCTCGAATCTCCCGAATCGATCGGCCAAGAAATCCTTGTCCGGACGGTTGACTCTTTCTTCGGGTATCTGTCGAAGCAGTTCTCCGTGCATTTCCTTCAATGAATGCTGAAGGGTGGGTCCGTCAAACGTCTGGAGAACCGATTCCTTGATGTGAATTTTGTAATCAGGTGAGATTCCCAAGATGTTGGCGTCGTATGCGCCATGATGAATCTTGCAAAGCGAGAGTCCGTTGCTCACACGCGCAGGTCCGCCTTCCGAATCGGGTTTGATGTGAGCCGCTTCTAGGAGCTCCGTAAATGGAAGTCTGCATACGGCACAGCGTCTCTCGTATGCATGAATCACTTTGGCCCGGAATACCGGCTGGTGATACCTGACCTTCACAATTCGTTCGTTGTAATTGCGGGCAATCTCCTGCACCGTTTCGGGCTCTGCCGCAGAGATGATGTGCTGTTCCGCCTCCATCGCCACAACAAACTGGTGAAATTCAGGCTCTTCACCGATGAGATAGACAGGGAACCGCGGCTCAAACAGTTGTGTCTTTGTGCCCGGGACATATCCGATTCCCACGTACCAAAGCAATGTCAAACCTTTTGCCATCGCATGTCGAAGCGCTCGATTATCGGAATGATTCGGATCGGTACCACGCCACTTATAGCGAAGGAATCCGTCGCTTCCGACTTCGTCCTCATACGGGGGTGGTGATCCTTCGGGCACGTACGACGTAGAAATTCCGATTGCGGCGTCACTCATCGAGGTAATGGTCCAGATTCCCGTCTGAGGTCCGAGGAGACGGCGCGGTTGACCGTCAATCTCAAACTTGGACAGGTCCTCGCGAGTGAAGAAGGGTTTTGAGAGTTGCTGGGCCCTGACCCAAGCGAACGCTGACTCCCTTAATTGCAGATCTTCATCACGAGTCAACACGTGCGCAGCTTATTCGATAGCAGATTCTCCTTATTTGAGTTCCAAACAACAACTGTCTGAACAACTGAACTACTGTCAGATATATGGCAAACCCCAGGCACACCCTCCACGTCGGGCTCGTCGTTCTCGGCGTCATCGTCGGGGCGGTGCTCTCCGTCTTCACTGGTGACCCCACCGTCCCCCTCATGCTGTCGGGCGGTGCCATGAGCGCCATCGGGTACTGGGCCGGCGCGGCCGCCCACCGCAAGCATGGCTAAGTCCTCCCCCGCCCGGCGCACCAATCGCCTCATAACCCTGGTCGTCCTTGGATTGCTCGCAGGGGCTGGTGC
>DAIOTI010000403.1:0-1415 GCA_036752105.1 Ilumatobacteraceae bacterium
CGCTCGGTGTGTACACCGACAAAGGTGGCCACGCGGTCTTGCCGTACGCGATTCAGTTCCCCGACGACAAGCTGGCGGTCATCAAGGTGTACGACTCCAACTGGCCGGGTGCAGAGCGCTACGTCGTGGTCGATCTCAAGGCCAAGCAGTGGTTCTTCTCGTTCAACGGCAAAGACCCCAAGACTGACGAGTGCGCGTGGACCGGCGGAGAGGGTGACATGGACCTGACGCCGATGGATGTCCGCACGTCCGCCACGTGTCCGTTCTGCGGTGACAAGTCACAAGTCGCAAAGACCGTGCTTTTGATTCGTTCGGTCGACACTGATTGGACAGTGAAGACCAAGAACGGAACTTTCAGCCCTTCTGATTCGGCAGAAATCGATGGTGTGAGCGGAAAGGCGATTCGTACTGCCAAGTGTGAAGAGGTGGTACGAATTCCAGAGTTCGTACTGCTCGCCGATGAACCCGAGATCGAGTTGAATCTGCCGAACACATCGTCTGCGTACATCTCGAACGGCACATCCATGGTCGAAGTGAAGACTGACGGCAAGAAAGATCGTGCGCCGATCAAGATCACCCGTGAGCGCATCGAGGTGAAGGACCCATCGACAAAGCTGACCGTCTCGAACAACAACCTCGCGACGACAGTCGTCGCTGACGAGTCAGTCGTCGTCATCGAAGACCAGAAGATCCTGGTCGAAGTGAACGCCGGTGGACAGACTCAACAAGTCGTCGTGGACCAATCCAAGCCACAGGTGGAAGTCTCGGTTCAGAATGGAACCGTTCAGCAGACAACCAGCAACCTCGGACTTAACGACGTCCTGACTGTGGTGGCACCAGAACTGACGCCGCCAGATGTCAAAGGTGTGCTGCCACCGACGCAGGAACGCGACCTGAGCAACACGAACTATGTGTCGCAATTGGCAGCTGAAGCTGCGGCACGAAATGCTGCCGCAGCGACTTCCACGACCTCTGCGGAAACAACTACCACCTCGACATCGACGACCACGTCGACCACATTGCCTGCAGGGGCACCGCAGAGCGTCCCGTCTGAATCTGCCGTCACCGCACTTCCGAAGCCGACGACCCCGTTGACGTCGACATCGTCGTTCACTCCTGGGCAATCGACGTCGGTGACGTACTCGGGTTTCGTCCCGAATGAATGGGTACAGATGATTGTTGCATCGACACCTCAGGTACTCGACACGGAAAAGGCCGATTCGACCGGACGTGTCACGCTGCGTGGTGTGTTGCCGAGCAATCTTGGGTCAGGTTCACACACTTTGGCCATATACGCACCTGCGAGCAAACGTGGATTCCGCCAGTCGATCACAGTTGTAGCTCCGATCACGACTGCGACTACCGCGGTCAGTGGCGGAACAACAGCAACCACGACGGCCTCACAGACCGTAAGT
>DAIOTI010000404.1:0-1403 GCA_036752105.1 Ilumatobacteraceae bacterium
AAACCAAGTACGTAGGGTGCGTCTGCAAGTGCACTCGAGATGTCCACGTCGCCCCGCAAGTTCGCAGAAAACAACACATCGCCGAGAAGCGTGGCGGCGATGCCTGCACCGCCGAGCACTACCGCCGTCGTCTTGATCGCATCGCTGAAGAACAAAGTGGCGAGAAGAAACAACACGATCGTGCTGAGGCCGAGGGTCGCGCCGCGAAAGACGCTCGAGAGCGAACTTGACGATCCGTCTCCGAAAGTGGGTTGTAACAGCCAGACCCAGACCAACACCCAGGCGCCCAGCCCGATGATGACGCCGTCTGCGAGTGCACCTTTGGCGTCATGTCCGAGTCGCTGGCTCACCACCATGACCAGTCCGACGATGAGTACGAATTGAACGAGAAAGAAGCTTGCGTCACTGAGAACGTGAAGAGTGTCGTTCAAGTCATAGGCGCCGTCGATGACTTGGCCCGCGACCGAGAACGCGACGATTGCCATCACGAAAGGCCAGACCTTTGGGTCAGGTCGAATGAAAATCGCTGACACCACCAGCGAGGCGCCGAGAGCCACGGTCGCCGCCAGATAGAGCGAATCAGCGACGGAACGTGCGACGAAGAGGTGCGCAACGGTGACGCCAACTCCCGCAAGGGCCATCAGCCACGACAGGACCCCGAAGAACCTTCTCACTTCATGAGAACCGTAGTGGATGCCCCGAAACGCACCCGACCATCTCATAGAATTCAGATAGGCGGAGGCACAGCCTCGAACCCGAGAGGGTTCTTTTGTCGAACTGGTTCGACTGAACGGACAAGCGCCATGTACGTCACAAGACACAGTGAAATCACGGATCGCTCGTTGATTGAGCGCCTCTGGCAGATGTACAAGCGCTCGTATCTTCCCGTTGCCGAAGAGGTTCCCACCCACGAGATGCTCGACCGTGAAGAATTCGATGACCAGTTGCGAAGCGCGAATAACCGTCTATGGGTGATCTGGGACGATGATCAGCCGGTGGGAATGACGCTCGTGTCGACGGACATTCGTTCGACGCGCTGGCTGAGCACCGAGTACTTCGCCAAACACTTTCCTGAGCACTTGCGTGATGGTCGAGTCCACTACGTCGTGTGGGTCACTGTCGACCCCGCATACCAAGCGCGAGGTTCAATGACGCTCCTGGCGCGCCAGGCGCTCTCTGCAGAGGCGCGCTACGGAGCTCTGCTCTTGTTCGACACGCCGGAATTCAATCAGCCAGATGACACCGGCGGAGCAGCTGAGTTGCTCCACCGACTGGCACGAATGGTGGCAGAACCAACCTTGCTTCCGCTCAACACGCAGCGGTACTTCGCTCTGGACTTCGCGCCACAGCCACTGGTGCAAGCAGAGTCCGTGGGTAGCCTCTCAAAGGAATGACGACGACAG
>DAIOTI010000405.1:0-1396 GCA_036752105.1 Ilumatobacteraceae bacterium
CAACCGGAACGACGTCGTTCCCGGCACATGTCGGAAACAGTGTTGCGGGTTCGTCATCATCGGCTCCGTACACCAGACGGAATCCCGGTTGTGTGTAGACGGTTCCGCTCGCAGAGAACTCACACCAGTCGTTCATGTCGTCTGGGTTGCCGCTGCGAAGTTTCACGGTGGTGGTGGTGCCGGTGGCCTCGATCATTTGTGACGCGATGGTGCGCTGCCAGATGAGGGTGTAGAGCATCTGCTCGCGTGGCGACAAGCCTTTCGGATGAGTGACATTCAAGTGCTCAGGTGCGATGGCGGGGTGTGCACCTTGGGCCAGTTTCTTCGAGTTGGTCGCATACCGCTCGAACGGACACAACGCTTCTTTCCCATACAGAGAGATGATGGTGTGCCGAATCTTGTTGCGCACCTCGGGGCTGTTCACTCGCACGTCGGTTCGTGGGTACGAGATGTGGCCCGCATGATGAAGTTTGTTGGCGATCACCTTTGTCTCCGCCGTGGACATGCCGAGACGATTCTCAGCCTCTTGATACAGGCTGCTCATGTCGAACGGGGGCTTCGGGTTCGCGGTGGCCGGTTTGTGCGAGATGTCGGCCACCGTCAGCTTCCACGTGTCTGACTGAAGATTGAACGCGATGCGCTCGGCGGTGGGTCGATCGACAACCATGGCATCGGTGGACAATTGACCGCGGTCGTCGAAGTCTTTGCCGGTAGCGATGCGTCGACCAGCAACAGTGGTGAGTCGAGCCGTGAACGAAGGTGCGGTGGCGGTTTCAATCTCGACATCCATGTATTCAGCTGCCACGAATGCGAGTCGCTCGAGTTCACGCTCTACCACCAGACATAGCCCGGGGCTCTGCACCCGTCCCGCTGTTGCGTTCTGCCTGATGACTTTGCGAGTGACACCGGTGAGTTCGAATCCGAACAAGCGATCCAGGACGCGGCGAACACGGGCTGCACTGACGAGGTTCTGGTCGATGTCTCGCGGAGTACGCAACGCCTCCGTCACGGCGTTCTTCGTGACAGAACCGAAAGTGACCCGCTTCACCGGAACTTTCGGCTCGAGAAACTGCACCACATGTGCAGCGATCATCTCGCCCTCACGGTCGGCGTCGGTGGCGAGGATCACTTCTTGGCACGACTTCAGCTGCTTCTTCAGTTCCGCGATGACCTTCTTGCCCGACTCGGTTAGTTCGTAGTCGCACGTGAATCCGTTGGTCACGTCGATGCGAGCTGACTCAGGAATGTCAGCGATGTGACCCACTGTGGCTGTGACCACATAGTTGTCTGACAGGTACTTCTGGATGGTCTTGGCCTTCACTGGTGATTCAACGATGAACAACGACTTACCGTTTGCGGCGGTGCTAGCAGTTATGGTGGTTTTCTTCTTGGCTGG
>DAIOTI010000406.1:0-1383 GCA_036752105.1 Ilumatobacteraceae bacterium
GTTCGATGATGTGGCTGGAGCACACCACTTGCGAACTTGCACCCCGCAGCGGCAACACTGCACCGTCTGCACACGTCGATCGCACACCATGAGCCGTCGCGACTCGAGCAGCTTCCCACGAATAGTCGACCCCGACGACTGTTCGACCGGGACCAGTCAGTCGACCCGTTTCGTCCCCCACGCCACAACCGATGTCGACGACGACCCCGTCTTCAAGGCGTTCGACGATTTCCCGATAGCCAGCATCGTGAAGCGCCACCAATGCCGCCGGCGTGCTGCCCTTGATCGGACGCTCGCCTGTTTGCTTCATTGATTTCCTAGTATACAAAGCCGATGTCTTCACTCGCCGACACCCCACGGCGACTGGCCGAATTGGCTCAAGACATCAGAGCGCTTGGCTTCGACCACATTGAGTCATTTGCATGGCGCGATCTGGACGACCCCGATGCGGGTGGTTCAGAGGTCCATGCAGACCACGTGTTCCGCCGAATCTCAGAAGTAGGAGTGTGCGTATCCCATCGCACATCTTGCAAAACGTCAGCGCGCGAATTCGAACGTAACGGCTATCACGTCACGCAACGTGGTTCTCGCTATGGCGTCTTTCCCCGTGTGATTCTGCGAAATATTTTTCGACGTAAGCGTGACTCATCGATAGTTGTGGAAATTTGGAACGGGGTTCCGTGGTTCGCTCGCTTGTGGGCACGCGGCCCACGAGTGACCCTGATGCACCACATTCACGAGGACATGTGGCGAGACTCACTTCCTCGGACTCTTGCACCTCTCGGACGCGCTCTCGAGGTTCACATCGCGCCACCGTTCTACAAAGATGCCCCACTCATCACCCTGGCTCACCCGACACGAGAAGAGTTGATAAGCCGGGGCTTCCATCCCGACAAGGTTCATGTCGCCCACCCCGGCATTGATCAAGCATTTTTCGCGACCAGACCCAAGGGGGACGAACGTCTCAACTCTCCCCTATTGGTCGCCGTCGGACGTCTGGCACCTGTCAAACGCTTCGATCTGCTCATCCACACCTTCGACCATCTTCATCAATTACGCCCCGATGCCCGCCTTGTCATCATTGGAGAAGGCCCCGAGGAACAGACCCTGAAGAAACTGGTACAGGATCGCGGTCTCTCCTCCTCGGTCACGCTTGCTGGACGCGTAGACCGAGACGAGCTGATTACCACCTACCGAGATGCAGCACTGCTCGTCAGCATGTCGCACTCTGAAGGTTGGGGCATGACCATCACAGAAGCAGCTGCCAGTGGAACCCCGTGCGTGGTCACCGACAACATCGGTCACCGAGGAGCGGTCGTCGACAAGGTCACGGGACTACTGGTGGCTGATGACGCTCAGTTTGCTCAGACCATCGCAAGGGTT
>DAIOTI010000407.1:0-1304 GCA_036752105.1 Ilumatobacteraceae bacterium
GATGGTTCCTCGGATTCCTTCGTCGCGCAGGCGCTCCTCTGCTGCGCCGACGAGTTCCTCGAGCCTGCGTTCTCCGGCTTTGTCATGGGTCACTAGCTCGAGAATCGAGTCGCACTCCGGAGTCGCATATTCCGGATGCGATCCGACGTCCAGGTACAACCGAGCGCCATTCTCCAAGAACACATTCGAACTTCGTCCCCAAGCGACAACCTTGCGAAACAAATATCGCGCAACCTCATCGGGCGTCAGCCGGCGCTGTCCTCGAAGTGTGCATGTGATGCCGTACTCGTTCTCAAGCCCGTAGATGCGGCGCTCGGTGGACGCTGTCGTCACGCCAGCAACGTTGCCACTTCTGAGTCGACGACCCGCGAGAAGCAACGTCGACCATTGCCTCGTCGAAGCGTCGCTACTTCGAGATCATCTGCACCCAACTGGCGCTCACTGCCGGACAATGCTGCGAGTGCGCATTTCAGCGCGCCAGACAGATCACATCCGGACTCGAAATTGGCTGACATTCTCTCGTTGATTGCCTCCGCGTCGCCACCAAGGACGCTGAAGTTTGTCTCATCCATGACCGTGCCGTCGTAGAGAATGTGGAAGAGACGGTCGTCGTCAGCCGAAAGGCCTACCTCGGCCACCAATATCTCCACTTCCAAAGGTTTTGAGTCGTGGGTGAAAATCTGGCCCATGATCTGCGCATATTGATTGGCGAGACTTCGAGCATCCACATCGAGACGCGAATACTGATATCCGGTGAGATCTGCGGCACGTACACCCGCCTGCCGCAGCTGGTCGAACTCGTTGTACTTTCCCACTCCGGCGAACGCAATGCGGTCATAGATCTCGCTCACCTTGCGTAACGTGCTCGATGGGTTCTCGGCGACCAGCAATATGCCTTGATCGAACTGCACCGCGACGAGAGCGCGCCCCCGTGCAATTCCCTTTCGCGCGAAGTCTGCGCGATCCTTCATCTGCTGTTCGGGTGGCACATAGAACGGCATGCTCATCGCGACTGCACCTCGCTAGCAATCGACTGAAACACTCCTGCGAGCTCAGAATCTTCCACGGACTGCCAACCGGCCGCGGTGAGAGTGGCGACGATCGGATAGATGCCCCGTAGCGCGTCTGGGCCCCCCGTTGCAGAGTCGGCGTCAGCTGCTTCCCAAAGGGAGCGACAAGCCAATGCCACAGCTTCGTCGCGGTTCATGCCGTTGCGCCATCCGACTTTCACGACCGTCCCAGCGTGAAGGCTTCCTGATCCGGTGGCGACGAATTCGCGTTCTTCATAACGTCCACCCGTGACG
>DAIOTI010000408.1:0-1283 GCA_036752105.1 Ilumatobacteraceae bacterium
CGACCAGTTGTCCTATGCCAAGCAGTGGGGTGCCCGATTTGTCGTTGCACAGCCCCAAGTTTCATTCGTCGGATGAGCGAGAAGTTCACAGTTTTTGGGGCTGACGGTTTCGTCGGTCGTCGATTGGTGAGCCGACTTCAGCGCGATGGCCATTCGGTGACCTCTGTCAGTCGAGGTGATGAAATCAATCTGAAGTCTGTCGATCTCGGCCACGTCATGTATTGCGTTGGAGTGACGGGCTCGAGATTCAAGACGGAACAGTTCAATGTGGTGGATGCGCATGTGTCATCAATGGCGCGAGTACTTGAGCGTGGTCAATTTTCGTCTTTTCTTTATATGTCGTCTGCACGTGTCTACGAGGAGTCGCTCACGGACACCTCAGAGACCGCGCGATTTTCCGTCGATCCATCGACGATCTCTGATTTCTACAATTTGTCGAAACTGATGGGAGAGTCCCTCATCCTGAACGCCGGTCCGCCGACCTCCCGAATCGCAAGAGTGTCTTATGCCGTCGACTTTGCTGAAGACAGCACCGACAATTTGACTGTGTTCATCCGGAGTGCACTGAGAGGGACTGTTTGTTTCGAAGCAGATGAACAGTCCGTGAAGGACTATGTCGTGATGGACGACGTACTTAACGTGCTTCCCAGGATTGCCTTAGGGGGTTGTTCGCGTATTTACAACGTTGCTGGCGGCGTGAACGTCAGCACACGTGAAATCGCCGACATGCTGAGTGGAGAGACTGGCTGTACGGTCGAGTTCGCTGGTGGGGAACCGAAGAGGAGTCCAAAGGTGGTGGATGTATCTCGTCTTTCATCGGAGTTTTCTTATCGACCATCGTCACTCTTGGAGTACGCTCGTCGCGTGATCAAGAAGGAATTGGTTCGGTGAGTCCCGAGGATCTCTTTGCCGAGGAAAGACGGGAGCGAATTCGGGATTATGCGACCGAGCCTACGCTGAACAAGCTCTCACACGAGTGGGTGTTCCACTCGATGCAGCAAAAGTACCTTTACAACTTCGATTGGCTCGGTCGTCCAATCATTCAGTACCCAGAAGACATGGTGGCCGTTCAGGAACTTGTTTGGCTAGTGCGCCCAACTCTGATTATTGAGACCGGGATCGCACACGGAGGGTCGCTCGTGCTGAGCGCCTCGATGCTTGCTCTCCTTGACTACTGCGAGGCTGTTGAGAACGGACAGGTGTTGGATCCGAAGAAGACGTCTAGGCGGGTTATCGGCATCGACATTGATATTCGCAGCCATAATCGACGAGCCATTGAGAGC
>DAIOTI010000409.1:0-1260 GCA_036752105.1 Ilumatobacteraceae bacterium
TCTGTTTCCACGGCACACACGCTCGCAAGTTTTTCGAGGAATTCAGGTGATGGAAACGCCACGACAGACGAGGACACCCGTGCGTTTTCTGCGCCGCCTGCAATGTCGATGGGTGGGAGGGGTTGTCGGTGGTTGGTCACTCAGATTCCTTCGTGTCGCCCGTCGTCGCAGATTCGTGTGTTCCCATGGCTGCGACGAACTCGTCTTCGGTCACTCGTCCGGCGGCATCTTCGCGGGCGCACGAGTCGATGAACTCTCTCACTTGCTGGTCGGTGTCGGCTTGCGACCAACGAAGTAGCGGAGCGATCAATCGAGCCGCCTCGGGTGCGGCAGTCACCGCCGCACGGCGATCAAAGAGGCGAGCGCGAGTTCGACGAGACAACACGTCATCAAGTGTCAACGCCATCTCGTGTGTGACCGCAAAGACCGCCTCTGCGCGAAGATAGGGGAGTCCATCGACCAGTGGTCGAGCCAAGTCCGGATCGGCCGTCGCGAGAGCAACCACGTGCTGTGCATCGCTTCCGTAACGATTGTCGAGATGATCGATGACCGCCAAGTTCAGCCACTCAGGTTGTGATGTCGGCTTGAAGCCTTCATGACCGTGCAACTTCAGCCGCTTTGTGCGACAACGACGAGTGGTTTTGAGAAGCTTGTCTACCTCATCGACCGCATCTTCGGCCATCTCGCGATACGTGGTGAGCTTTCCACCGGTGACTGTGATCATCCCGTTCGGCGATGTCGACACGCTGTGACGTCTGCTGAGGTCGGCGGTGCGTGCTTCAGCTTTCGAGTCAGACGTGGTGGTGACCAGTGGTCGTAACCCACTCCACACTGCGAGAACATCGTCATGGGTGACATCGGTGGTGACCGAGGCGTTCAGCGCACGAAGCACATAGTCGATGTCATCTTTCGTGCACTGGGGCTCGTCAATCGGGCCCTTGTAGTCAGTGTCGGTGGTTCCGACATACGTGTACTTGTACGTTCCGTCTCCGTTGGCGACCCATGGAATGACAAAGAGGCTGCGCTTGTCTTTCGGCACCGGAATGACAACGGCGATGTCGTTGCGAACCTTGCTCCACGGCACTGTGACGTGGACTCCTTTTGCTGGGCGAATGGTGCGCGGGTGGGCACCTTCATCGAGTTGGCGAAGGTCGTCGGCCCACACGCCAGTGGCATTCACGACGCATCGTGCACGTGTCGTGAATGACAAACCGGTGAGCCCGTCTCTCAGTATCACGACATGCGAGTCATTACGTCGTT
>DAIOTI010000410.1:0-1259 GCA_036752105.1 Ilumatobacteraceae bacterium
AGCTCGTGAACCGTGCCGAATTCGACGACTGTCTGCTCAATTCGACGAATCGTGTGTGGGTGGTCTGGGACCAAGATCGCCCAATGGTGATGACACTCATCTCCACTGACATCACTTCGACTCGCTGGCTAAACCCGGATTACTTCCGTACTCATTTCGCGGAGCGAATGCGCAAAGGTCTCGTACATTACGTGATGTGGGTTGTGGTTGACCCAGACGTGGAGGTGCGCGGCGCGAACATAGCGCTTGCCAAAGAAGCACTGGCGGCCGAGGCGCGCGATGGAGCCTTGCTCGTATTTGACTTGCCAGAGACTCATCAGCCGAACGACGAAGGTGGTGCGGCAGCGCTGATGTTGCGAATGGCGCGAATGGTGGGAAATGCCGAATTGCTACCCCTTGCTGCTCAAAGGTTTTTCGCTCTCGATTTCTCGCAGACTCGGCAAGAACAGCAAGACATCACGGGGGATAACCTGAAGGAGGCCATGGGCACCCCCGCGACATGAGCGTCGCTACACCCGCCACGACAGTGGTCGTGCCAGGCACCCATCTCATGGCTGCGCTTCTCGGCGAACGCGATGAACTACTCCGCAGTATTGAACGGGCGTTTCCGCGCACAGAGATAACGGTCCGCGGCAATGAAATTACGGCTTCCGGAGCAGACGCCGATGTCGTGGGGAAACTCTTCGAAGAGCTCTCAGAACTTCTCCAACGCGGTGAACATGTGGACCAGGTGGTGCTTGGTCGGGTAATCGACATGGTTCGCAGCCATGTGAGCCCGAGCAATGTCCTCACCGCCGACATCGTGAAGGTAGGCCAGAGCAAGCCTGTTCGCGCCAAGACTGCAGGACAGCGCCGCTACGTCGATGCAATTGCTGAGCACGTCATCACTTTCGCCCTTGGACCAGCCGGAACTGGCAAGAGCTGGTTGGCCGTCGCTATGGCCGTTCAGGCGCTACATGCCAAGACTGTCAACCGCATCATTCTCACTCGACCAGCAGTAGAAGCCGGGGAGCGACTCGGTTTTCTACCGGGCGATTTGATGGCCAAGATTGATCCGTACCTACGGCCGCTCTATGACGCGCTTCATGACATGGTGGGGGCCGAGAACGCCCAGAAGTATCTCGAGCGCGGAGTGGTGGAGGTGGCACCTCTCGCATTCATGCGAGGTCGAACACTGAACAACAGCTTCATCATTCTCGACGAAGCACAGAACACCACCCCTGAGCAGATGAAGATGTTCCTGACACGTATCGGCTTCG
>DAIOTI010000411.1:0-1221 GCA_036752105.1 Ilumatobacteraceae bacterium
TTCGGCTCAGCCGATTCTTCACCGACTGCTCAGAGGCAAAGATGTGGCCCGCGATTGCATCGTTTGTGGCGCCGGTTGCCAACAGCCGAAGAATCGCTCGGTCGTCGTCGTCCTTGGCGACGGCCAACGTGGCGCCAACTCTCGAAAGTGCAGAGTCGTTATGGCGTTGACCTTCTGCGAACGACCGCATGAGCGCAGCAAGGTCTTCGGCAGGCTCCAACTGGTGGAGGCTGAACATGTTCTCGACACCGATAATCGCTGCATTGATGAGCGTGAGTGGGTCAAGGTGCGCCAGCATGATCGCCCAATGTGGCTCAGTGAAGTTGGAGTTACGAAGTGCGAGGCGCACCTCGCCAACGTCAGCAATCATCGCATGACCAAACAACACCAAGTGTGGCTTTTCTGCGAAGATGCCGGAAAGGAGGTCATCACGATTGGTTCGATTGGGTGCAAACGTGAAGCCCCACGGTTCGAGCAGGGTCGAGAGAGTCTTGTTGGGGATATCGGTGGTGGTTGCCGTCATCACCCTTACTGGGTTGTCGTTGTGCTGCGAGTATTGACGAGCAGTCTGCACGGCCGTGCGCCAACCATCGTCAGTGAAGTCGTCTACGTGCATTTCCACATGAATGTTTAAACTTCGAGCTTGTTCGTGCGAGTACACCTTCGGTGGGCCGATGAAGGAGATCCATAGTGGCGAAGGAAGACCGCGTTGTGCGAGTTCTGTGCGAACAGCTTCGACGTAAGGAAAGAATTTTCCACATACAAGAATGACATCGGTTGGTTGCTGCGTGCAAAGCTCCACCACTTCTTCAGCGGTAGTTCCGATACCGCCGACGTCGACATCAGTGAGGTCGGACATGATCTCCACGGCGAGACCGGCGTTTCTGAGATCGACGAATGCACTGACGACGCGCATAACATTCAGGGAAATGGGTGGCAACTCGTCAAGAACTATCACCTGCACCGACAGTAGGGCACTTGTGTCATGGGGAATCACGATTACAGGTGACTTACCACACATGTACGAAAGTACTTTATAGAGTGTGGGGCAATTGTGCCCCTATCTTGTCGAGTAAAGCCTGTGGACATGGAGCAATTGAGATGGGTGACCAGGACCAATGGTCCCGATCACCCATCTCGAGTGGTGTACTGATGCCTGAATTGCGTCAAACCCGGTAAGGGTTAGTTCGCTACGCACTCCAGTGCTGCTCGAGGGCCTTC
>DAIOTI010000412.1:0-1166 GCA_036752105.1 Ilumatobacteraceae bacterium
CGTCATACTGCAACAAGTCCGGATCAACGAACACACGCAACTGTGTGCTGTGACCGAACGGAGGCACGCCACGATTGATTTGTGAAACCCGTGTTCAACCCTCAAGGCCGGCGCGAATGTCGGACAGATGGTGTTCCACCTCGTGAAGTGCCTGCGCCGCCACCCAATGAAGGCTGCGGTCGGCCGTTCTCGGCCACCCATACACCATCGTCCTGTCCCGGACTGTCTCCGGGATTCGATCCCACGTCCTGGCGAACAACGACGCCGCGACCATCAGTTCCCCTGCCACTACGGCAGGCGAATCGTTCTTGTAAAGACCCAGTTCGATACGAGAAGTGCCGAATAGACCCTTGCACAATGGATTGTCTTCATTAATGGCGACGATAAGCCGGTCTCGAATGTTGAACAAAACATCGCGAACATGTCCCGCGTATTCGACGGGCGACCAAACTTCCGTTGTCCGACGAGAATTTGAAGTGGAGTTTGTGGATATGAGATCTGCAATTTCACCGGCGGACTTGATGATGCGCTGACCCACCTCGGATGAAATCACTGCATCCCACTCAAAACCACAGAAACCCTCTGTGCACCTCTCGCTGGTCGTCACGAATCCAACCTTCTCTCGTACTTCTCGGCTGCAGCTTTGAGAGATTGCGCCTCGAGATCAACGAAGCGTCGTATCTTCCTTCGCGTCATCCACCATGCGACTGTCACAATTCGACTCGTGATCGTGAATTTGAGTGTGACCCGACACTCATTCGGTCCACGACTTTCGATTACGTGATCCGCTGAGCTGTGGACACCGTTTGAGCGAGAGCTCCAGCGGAACGATTGTCCGTCCACACAACTCTCAACGGTGAACTTCGCCTTCGGTATACCTGGCTGCTTCACCTCGAAAATCGCTCCCTGAGAGAGCTCGGGATCGCTCAGCGGCCGAACCGTCGTGACGGTCGGTGTCCACGTTTGCCACCTCGTCACGTCACTAAGTAGCGCCCAAACCACTGCAGACGATGCGTCGACATCAACTGCGACTTCATAGAAACGTTCTCCCATTCCCCACAGAGTAGGTGAAACGAGAGTTGGCTTCAGCCGCGCTTTAGGTCGGTGACCACACCACCGGCGACGCGCACGGTGTCCGCCGGCGCAGCACCGAAGTTGTCATTCCC
>DAIOTI010000413.1:0-1123 GCA_036752105.1 Ilumatobacteraceae bacterium
TTCATATTCCCCCCACCAATTTTCCGATCAACTTCGCATATTCACTCGTTTGTGGGTTGCTCTCCGGGAATGGCAACATCCTGCGAATGTCTTCAGTCGATGCCATTGAGGTGAGCAAAGCCATCGCACTGATTGACAGCGTGCTCGCCCAGAAGGAACACAAGACCGTGCGCGACATGGTGTGCATTGTCAAGTACGGCCACGATGACGAGGTGAGCTCCTACTATTCGAGACTTGCGAACGTGCGCATCATCTGGGGTGGCGATGCGACGGTTCTGCACATGCGGTCCCTTCCGACCGGGCCACGGACGGTTGATGTGGCATTCGCTGACCGCACTTCACTTGCCCTCATCAATGCCGCACACGTGAACCAAAGTGCGGAAGACGAACTCCGTACTGATGCTGAACGGTTCTATGTCGACGGATACACATTCAGCCAGAACGCCTGCTCGTCACCGCGACTTGTCGTGTGGTCCGGCGACGAGACATCAGTGGCCGACGCAAAGGCACGGTTCTGGCCGGCGGTGAATGCCGTTGCGTTGAAGCGCGGGGAAATAGAGCCGATTCACTCGATGAACAGACTGGTCGAGCTGTGCCAGACCCTGGTTGCGACGAATGCGATTACGGATGTCCACGGAATTCAGTCGGCGTCAGCTCGTGTCTCCATCAGTGACGTCACCCGGTGGCAGGAAATCGCCTCCCTCCGCTTCGGTACTTTCACCGAGGCAACCGTCCGCGACCCGAAAGAGATCGACCGACTCCTGGACAACAAGGTCCAGACACTCGGCGTGATGGGCTTTGGTTCTGATGAATTGAGTCGGATCGCCGAGAGTGCAGCACGCGGGGGAGTTGACCGGGTGGTTCCGGTTGGTACCGCGTTGAACTTCGATCTTGTCTGGGACGGCTACGACCTCATCCGGACACTCACACGCGCAGTTTCGGTAGGCACGGGTGGCTGACGTAGACCACCCTGACGGCGACACCGCAACAGCGAGTTGGTCGAGGTTGATGGTGATCGCTCTCGTTGGTGCAGTGGTCCTGTTCGATGCGCTGTTCGCCACCGGGGCAATTCATCCGTTCGCCGTACTCGTGTTCATCGCCGCGTTCGACCTGGCCGTGAACG
>DAIOTI010000414.1:0-1113 GCA_036752105.1 Ilumatobacteraceae bacterium
CATGATGGCCGACGCCTGGCGATACATGGTGAATGTTCCGCGAAGGTGCACGCGGATGACGTCGTCCCACTCGGCCTCTTCCATATTGAAGAGCATTCGCTCACGCAGAATTCCAGCGACGCACACGACACCATCGATCCGGCCGTTGAACGACAGCGCTGCCTTCATGACAGCTTCGGCATTCTCCATGGTCGAGATGTCACCGGCCACGGCGACAGCGTTGCCGCCAGCTGCCTTGATCTCTGACACCACTTCTTCTGCCACGTCGCTGCTGGGCTCCGAGCCGTCCATGGACACCCCGTAATCAGCCACCACGACGGTGGCTCCGGCCTTGGCGCAGTCGAGCGCGACGGCGCGCCCGATGCCTCGTCCGGCTCCGGTAACCGCCACAACCTTGCCATCCAACATTCCAGCCACGACATTCTCCAAAGGTCAGTTGATATTCGTTGTGCCTCCGCAAGACCCCAGCAAACCTATGAGGAATGGGGTTTCTGATGAGGCGTCAGAATCGAAAGTACCATACGATGCCATCGCAGCCCCGAGCCGGTTGCTCGGGTTGCACAGTCACATGTGACACATCGTCTGGCGGTGAGTCGCACAGAGCACGAGGGAGACGGCATGTATCTGGCAGAAACTCCGGATCAGCAAGCACTGCGCAAGGAACTTCGCGAATACTTCGCGGCGTTGTTGACACCAGAGGTGCGTGCCACTGTCGGTGAAGGTGGTGGCAACCCCGAGCCCTTCCGCAAGGTCATTGCAAAGATGGGCAAGGACGGACTACTCGGACTTGGCTGGCCGAAAGAGTACGGCGGTCAGGGACGTCCGGCCACCGACCAGTTCATCTTGTTCGACGAAGTGCAGCGCGCACATGCGCCATTCCCGTTCGTCACCGTCAACACGGTCGGACCAGCGATCATGGCCTACGGCAGTGAAGAGCACAAGGCCAAGTACTTATCGGGAATCCTGAAGGGTGAAGTCAACTTTGCGATCGGTTACACCGAGCCGGAAGCAGGCACCGACCTCGCGAGCCTTCGCACGACTGCGGTACTCGACGGCGATGAGTGGGTCATCAACGGCAACAAGGTGTACACCTCGGGCGCGAACCAAGCCGAT
>DAIOTI010000415.1:0-1107 GCA_036752105.1 Ilumatobacteraceae bacterium
GTCTCAGCTATGGCGGAGTTCCAGCTGACCCGCGCTTCAAGTATCCGAGGCCCGCAAAACCTGAGTTGATGGTCGTCGCGGACATCTCTGGAAGTGTTGCTGCATTTGCTCGCTTCACACTCATGCTGGTGTACGCGATCCAGGGTCAGTTCTCAAAGGTCCGATCATTCGTTTTCATCGACGGCATCGATGAAGTGACGGACTTTTTCAAGGGCACTGAGGACATCAGTGAAGCGATTCACAAAGTGAATACTGAGGCAGACGTCATCTGGGTCGACGGGCACAGCGATTACGGACACGCTTTTGAGGTGTTCTGGGAGAAGTACGGTCGGGATGTCGGTCCGAAGACGACGGTGCTACTTCTCGGTGATGCCCGGAACAATTACCACGCTTCACAATCATGGGTCATCAAAGAGATTCGTCAGAAAGCTCGGCACGTGTATTGGTTGAATCCAGAGCCACGCAGCTACTGGAACACAGGAGATTCCATAGTCGGGGAGTACGCCACGCATACCGACGGGGTGTATGAATGCCGAAACATGCGACAGCTCGAGGCCTTCGTCGAGAAACTGGCCTGATCATGTCGGATACTCGTTTGGTGCTGGTGCGGCACGGGGAGTCGAACGCAACGGTGAGCAGGTCTATCGGTGGACCTCGAACGTGCACGGGTCTGTCGCCACTTGGTCGCATCCAAGCTGAGCGGCTGCGCGACAGGTGGTTGCGCCACCCCGAGGTGAACGTCGATGTGTTGATGTCGAGCGCCTTTCCGCGCGCCCGAGAGACAGCCCAGATCATCGCGCCCGCGCTCGGCAGTATGAGTGTGCAGGTGGACCCTTTGTGGGGTGAGCACGATCCTGGTCCCGAATGCGACGGGCTCACGTATCGCGACTTCATCGAAAGTCACGGGATGCCAGATTGGGAAGCAAACCCCTACAACGTGATTTTCCCCGGTGGCGAGACCGTCGCAGAGTTTCATCATCGCATCGGAATTGCCTTACATCGCACAGTGCGGGAACATCCGGGAAAGACGGTGGTCGTGTGTTGCCACGGCGGGGTGGTCGACGCAGTGTTGCGTATGACGCGGCGGGCGTCACTGACTTGTGGTTT
>DAIOTI010000416.1:0-1084 GCA_036752105.1 Ilumatobacteraceae bacterium
GGACTCGCCTGGCAAGTGGGTGGTGCAACAGATTCAGTACCACGACAACTATGCAAAGGTCGATGGTAGATGGTTGTTCGTGCGACGTCGCCACATGTTGTGGTACGGCGCCGACATGCTGCAGCGTCCAATCGATCTACCTGACGCAAATTGGCCCGCGAATCATTCAGGCAAGGGCGAGCTTCCGGAGTGGTTCGATACTTGGCGTCAATGGCAGTCGTGAGGTCATGTGCGCTTTTGGCTCACTGAGAAGCCCACGCTGCTTCGAATTCTGCATCTAGATCTCGTTGCTCACGCCCACTGACATCGATCATGGCGCGGTGAATGACGTTCGAATATCGGAACTCGTCTGAATAATTCGCTGACACCGGGGTGCAGTCGTCGTATCCGCAACAGATGCCTTCGCCAGCAAGCGAGAACCGCACAGGAAGGCTGCGCTGCATATGAACAGTCGAGAGAGTCTTGCCGTCGATGATGATGGAGATGTCTGACGGCCCTGCGACGCGCGGGTTCGCTCGTGCGGCGAGTGCGGCCTCAGGGTCAGCCTCGATCAGTCTGACTTCTGCCGTCACGATGTGACGTCCACTCGGCATCGGGGCTCGCACAGTGTGCTCGTCGACGCCGAGATAGTTGTACGTGAAGCAGGCGTGTCCGTCTTGCAAGTACAACGAGAAACCTGCAAAGCGCCCACCGGCAGCAATGAGTACGCCTTCATCGCCGTTACACGTGACATCGGCGATGAGTCGTGTCGTGCGACGATGCATGAACGGAGCGTTGGCTTCCGGGAGTGGTGCTGCGCCTTGACGGAGATGAAGAGTGTCGCCGATCGGACCTTGTGGGCGCTTCGTCGCGACTGATCTGCGCGCTTGTAGGGGTAGGGCTCCGTACTTCCACGCTTCGTCCCACCACAGTTGTTTCATTGCTTCGAGCCGTGCAGGCTCGGCCACAGCAAGGTCGTTGGTTTCGGCGGGATCAATTGCGACGTGGTAGAGCTCCCAGACGTCTTGTGAATATGGAGCGTCTGGGTCATCAGAGTCGACATACTTCAACTGCGGGTGGAATGTCACTGCTTTCCATCCGTCGT
>DAIOTI010000417.1:0-1079 GCA_036752105.1 Ilumatobacteraceae bacterium
AGTAAGGGGACTTGAACCCCCGACCTCCAGGGCCACAACCTGGCGCTCTAACCGGACTGAGCTATACCCACCATGGGAAGCCTCAAGTGTGCCATGTGCAAGGGAAAGTCCCAACTCTGATGCCGATCACACGCGTCGGTGCGACGGCGCACAAACCGTCGGGTAGCCTTGGAGTCATCACTTATTGGAGTTGATAATGAAAGCGACGACTACTCCGTTGCAGCATTCTTTGGCGAACCGGGCCAAGGACATCACGAAGCGCGAACTGCAGACATATGCAGAGCGCACGAAGAATTCGCAAGTGGCGAACACGAGGGCGAGAAAGGTCCTGCCGCTGGGCGTTCCATCGAGCTTTCAGGCCTATGACCCGTATCCCATCGTGGTACGTAGTGCGCAGGGACCTTTCATGGAAGATGTCGACGGGAATCGCTACGTCGACTACGACATGGGGTTCGGTGCGTTGTTCTCGGGTCATTGTCATCCTGTCGTGCGGCGCGCAATCGAACTACAACTCGACGACGGAACGCTCTTTGTCACACCAGCTGAAAGCAATGCTGAAGTGGCCGAGCTATTGGGCGCACGGTATGGACTGCCCATGTGGCGTTTCACGAACTCCGGGACAGAAGCCACAATGGATGCAATTCGTGTAGCTCGCGGTGTCACTGGTCGCGACAAGATCGTCAAAGTAGAGGGCGGCTACCACGGCCATCACGACGAAGTCATGATTTCCATGAAGCCGGCACTCACGGTGGCTGGTCCTGCCGATGCGCCGACACCGGTTCCTGCCACCGCTGGAATCACGCAGGCTGTTCTCGGAGACACCATCGTCATCCCGTACAACGACCCAGAGGCGCTCGAGCGAGTCCTCAAGAACGGTGATGTCGCCGCATTCATCGTCGAGCCCGTGATGGAGAACATCGGAATCTGTCTCCCACAAGACGGGTATCTCCAGGCAGTTCGCGACATCACCAACAAGTACGGCACGAAGTTGATTTTTGATGAAGTGAAGACCGGCATCACCGCCGGTTGGTCTGGTGCGACGGGTCACTTCGGGGTCACCCCTGATCTTGTGTGTCTTG
>DAIOTI010000418.1:0-1039 GCA_036752105.1 Ilumatobacteraceae bacterium
ACCCGTGCCGCCACCTTGAAAGGGTGGTGTCCTAGGCCGCTAGACGATGGGGGCAAGGACGACTCCGGTTGAGAGCGAAAGTGACGCTATCAGCACACAGAAGAGATTCCCCCTACGACTTTCCCTCGGGGTCGAGTCCTTCGTGGAGGCCCGCAACGACCCACTCGAGCAGCCATCCGATGTATTCATAGAGGTGGCGCTGGCCGGCTAACGGATCGTCGTCATCGATGTCGCCATCGTCCTCCCCGACATCGAGCATCGTTCCGAGTACCAGGCGTAGACCGTTCAATGTCGTCATGAGTTGAAGCACGTCAGCTTCAGAGACGATGTCGTCCTCTGAAGCCGACATGATGCGAAGGCTCACGTTGAGAGACGCCAGTTTCGACGCAACGAGATCATCGTGCATCAGTCGCTGGAACTCACCATCGTTCTCATGGTCGTCGTGATAGGCGACAGGGAAGAGTCGGCGCAGGTTCTCGTCGCGCGTGTCGCCAGTCAACAACTCTTCGAATTCAGTGAAGAATTTGACGAATGCACTTCGCTCGTCAGCGTTCAAATTGATCGTGAACGTGCCATCGTCACGTCGCGACATCGGACCGGGTGGTCGCCGTCTCACCATGGTGTGTCCACCACTACTTGTCCTGTTGCATGGTGGCCCACAGACCATGCTCGTGCAGCCGATAGACGTCAATTTCTGCGCGCTCGCGAGTGCCGGTCGACACGACAGCACGACCTTTCTCATGAACGTCGAGCATCAATTGCGTTGCCTTCTCGAGCGAATATCCGAACAACTTCTGGAACACGAATGTGACGTAGGACATGAGATTGATGGGGTCGTTCCACACGAGCACGATCCAGGGCGAATCAAGGTCGACAGTGGTGTCGACATTCACCTCTTCTATGACAGATGGTTCTGCCACCGAGGGTTGGCTCGCGATGACGGGGATTGTCACATGAATAGTCTGCCTGCGATTGGTCGCATCGCAGTCGCGCTCGTACCATAGGTTCCGATGTCCCTCAATGTGCGCCCTGTCGTGCC
>DAIOTI010000419.1:0-1028 GCA_036752105.1 Ilumatobacteraceae bacterium
GCCTTCGAGCGTCGTCTTGACAATCTCACTGATCGCCAGGTCGCGAAACCACTTATAGTTCGCCGGAATCACATACCACGGCGCGTGGTCAACCGAGGTTTCGACGACGATCTTCTTGAATGTAGAGGTATAAAGGTGCCAGCGCTCGCGCTCGGCTAGATCGCTCATGCTGAACTTCCAATTCTTGTGAGGGTCATCGAGTCGCGCCATCAGTCTCTCCCACTGTTCGTCCCGTGAGATATGGAGGAGGAATTTCACAATGGTGGTGCCTTCCTGATGCAGCATCGTCTCAAAGTCGCGGATGTGCTGAAATCGCTCGGTCACTCGGCGAGGCGGAAGCGACTTCCGCACCATTGGCACGATCAGATCTTCATAGTGCGAACGATTAAACACTGCGATGGAACCCCTTGTTGGGCATGCTGCATGTACTCGCCAGAGGTAATCGTGCCCGACCTCCTTGCCCGCCGGTGCCTTGAACGACGTCACCGTCGTACCCTGCGGATTGAAAGCCGTGAATACATTCCGAACTGCGCCGTCCTTACCGCCAGCGTCGATGCCTTGCAAAACGATGAGCAATGACTTCGAGTTGTCTGCGTAGAGGTGATACTGAAAATCTTCAAGAGCCTGCAAGTTCTTTTCGGTCTTGCGCTTAGCGGCTTCTTTATCCCATCCGAGAGTGTTCTCCGTCGACGCGTCACTCAGCAGAGCCCTGTGGGGGCCCCGGACTCGCAACTGATTTGCCCAGCCCTGCTTGATTGCCATGGCAAACCTCCAGACAGCGAATTCCGACATCTCGAAAGATACCCAGTTCTGGGTCAAGCATCAAATTAGGGGCCGGATCAAGCGATATGCCGAGTGTGAGAAACTAGCTTTTGACCATGACCCAAGCACTTGGCGAGCGCGCATGGGTGTTCGTCATGAAGAGCGATGCAGAACGCTCTTGGGCAGCCAACCGGGGTTACGACGATCATGCCGGAATGTACTACTCCTACGACTCCAACGTTGGCAACTGCAAGCAGGTGTCCGTT
>DAIOTI010000420.1:0-1014 GCA_036752105.1 Ilumatobacteraceae bacterium
GCCTCGTCCATGACATTGTCGGTACAGCTACCAGATAGAGCTGTCGTAACTGTCTGAGCCGCCTGGGCCACGCTCGGCAGTCCGACCCATGCAAGTGCTGCCACGAGTCCTGCCGCCACTAACCGCTTCTTCATGAGGCTGTCCCCCTTATAGGTCCTACGGTCTACTAGGTGACATAGTACAGCGTACTTCTAAAGGGTCAAGAGGGAGGGGGTGAACAATTCGCTAACGGCTGGCCAAAGTGGAGCGCTGCAGTTTCAGTAACTGCTCGTCCCCGGGCAACAGACGAAGGCCTGCCGTCGTCGACACCATCAGAGCCTCTGGGTCACCTGCCTCGAGAGCCCACGTCGCAAGATCTTGCGCAGCACTCACCGCAGTCACCACCAGCCTTGTCGTTGAGCCATCGAGGTCTGGCCACAGATATGACGTGCCTGCAAAGGGAAGGTCCCGTACCCCACGCAAGAGTGTGACCACATCGTCCCGATGTTTCACGGGCTCCATTCGAAATTGCCGGTGGTGATGAATGAGTAGATCAAAATCAGAACAGACCGTGCCGGACAACGGAAGTTCATCTGAAAACGTTATCGGTAAGAGTTCTTCACTAGGTGAGCTCACAAGACATGAAAGTGACCTTCTCAAATCTGACACCACCGTTGAAAACGTCGCGTCTGTGCAATTCATTTCCCACATCGCAGTTCGTGCTGCGGACCGGCGCATGCGATCTCGATTCAGAACAAGCCAACTCATCAATTCCAGCGCGCGGGCCTTTCGGAACTCTGCGACAGCACCGTCTGAATCTTCCACAAGGGGGAATCCGTATAAACGTACAATCACCCGCCACTGACTACATGGCAACGCTGTTGCATTCAAGCTCTCGTACTTCATGACCTCATCACAGAGTCGTGAGACTTTGGCGTGTAACTCACCTGATACCTCAAGTTGGCGTCCCTGGGCTGACACCAAGAGCATTGCTGTCTCCATTGACTGTTCCGAGAGCTTCGCTGGAACATCGTC
>DAIOTI010000421.1:0-1009 GCA_036752105.1 Ilumatobacteraceae bacterium
GCGGTCGAGCTTCGACCATTTACTGACGGCGATCTGACAGAAATTGCCGAGATTTCGACTGCGTGGAACAAGCACGTCGGGATTCCCATCGTCGACACAGCAGAGTTGTTCGACGAGGAATTCATCGAGCCATTCGTGGACCGAAGTTCGGATATTCGCATTGCGTCAGTGGACGGTCGTGCAGTGGGCTATGCGTACACCTATCACCTCGCGAGCGAGACTCATGATCAGCGGTGTTACGTGTTCGCACGTGTGCACCCAGAGTTTCTTTTGCGAGGTGTCGGCACACAGTTGTCTGCATGGGGGATGAATCGAGCCGAACAGAAGTTGAGCACGGGGCAACTTGCGGGCAGGAAGTTCGTGCGTGCTGATGCTCCCACCTTCGACGTCGAGGCGCAGCGAATATTCACCGACTTAGGAATGACACCAGTGCGTTGGTTCGCTGAGATGCGCACACCACTTGTTGATGTGCCTGTTGTGTCTGCACCTGAAGGTGTCTCGATCGTCGAATGGGACATTGCTGACAACCGCGAACTTCGACGCGTAAAGAACGAAGCATTCGCCGACCATTGGGGTTCGTCACCAGATGATGAATTGAGGTGGTCACAACTCACCACTGGTGTGGCGTCACGACCCGATCTCTCACTTGCCGCACTCGATGGAAACGGTGCTGTCATCGGGCTCGTTCTGACTCACCGATTTCCAGATGACGACATCGAGAACGGCACAGTAATCGAGAGAGTGGGATGGTTGGACAAAGTTGCAACAGTCCGTGAGTGGCGCGGGCAGGGTGTTGCATCGACTCTCATCTCGCATGTCGTCGAGAAATATCGCAAAGCTGGTCTCACCCACGCAGGGCTGTATGTCGATAGTGACAATCCGACCGGTGCGGTGTCGGTGTATGAGCGTCTTGGTTTCACAGTTGTCAGACGGTCCGTGACCCACGAATTGATCATTGACTGATGTGTAGTGGAACTTCTAGACAATGAGAAAGGCCCGGGCTTTCGCC